>NZ_JAOQJO010000010.1:0-11419 GCF_025567015.1 Waltera acetigignens
GTAAACGTCAAATCCTGCGCCTTGGCTAATTGATCTTTTTGTGCCACACTCTAAATGACACGAAAAAACTATTAGTTTTTTAGAGGAGGCTAAAGCGCATGGATCAATTAACTCACACTGTCCGCAGGTCGAACTGGATAAACATCATTCGACAGTGCCAGGACAGACCGGCAGGCACTACAGCAAAACAGTGGCTTGCTGAAAACGATATTTCTGAAAAATCTTACTATTACTGGCTCCGAAAGATCCGCCGGGAAGTCTGTGAACAGGAGGGACTCCAGGATGTCACCAACCCGTCTGCCCTCTCTTTTGTAGAAATCCCGGTAAAAACTGCTCTGGACACAACACCGGTGCCAACCGTCCCGGCAGCAATGACTCCGGTTGCAGTGATCAGATCAGACCGCCTGACGCTGGAATTATCAAACGATATTTCAGAGTCCCTGCTTTGCAGGCTGTTGCAGGAGGTGCTTCATGCTTGAAGATGCTGCCGGTATCCGCAGAGTCGTGATTGCCTGTGGATATGTGGATCTGCGCAAAGGGATCGATGGGCTGTCCATGATCATTGGAGACAGATACCATCAGAATCCTTTTGAAAAAGGAACTTTATTCCTGTTCTGTGGCAGACGGTCCGACCGCATCAAGGGACTTCTATGGATGGGAGACGGTTTTCTTCAGCTCTACAAACGGCTGGAGGCAGGTTCCCTGTCCTGGCCGAGAACCAGCGAAGAAGCCGCAGACCTTACAGAGGAACAGTTCCGTTATCTTATGATGGGGCTGAATCCCCTGAACCCCAAAGTCAGGGAAGTAACACCGCAAAAGCCCACCTGATCTTTGTGCAAAACATAGATTTTTTATGCCTGTTATCAGGTCAGATCCATTCCCGGTGTTACAGCCTCTCTGAACGCTGTTTCATGGTCTGTGACGTATCCACAGGAGGATCCGGATAAAATTTCAGCACCTTGAAAACTTTATATTTCCCTGGCTCTATGACCATCACACCGCCATACAGGCATAGGCAGAATGACGAAACCTGCGGGGTTGCCGGTTCGCAATCCTTTGTGTTTTCTGGTATAATGAAAACAGTTTAAGGAGCGGAACAATGGCAGACAGACATACACTGGAAGAACTGAATAACTGCAGCAGGGAAGAACTGATCACCATCGTTCTTATGATGCAGGGACAGCTGGATACCCTGAATGAGAACATCGAGCGGCTGATCGAACAGGTACGCATAGCGAACAGCTATCGTTTCGGAAAACACACAGAAACGCTGGATTCCATAGATGGTCAGATGTCCTTCTTTGATGAGACAGAAAGCTGCTGCGATCTGTCTGTCCCGGAACCTGCTGCGGAGGAAGTACTTCCATCCCGACGTAACCATAAGAAAAAAGGACAACGGGAAACGGATCTGAAAGATTTCCCGGAAGAGATACTTCCTCCTTATCAGGTATCCACAGAAGAACTGGATGCGTTTTATGGTGCAGGCAACTGGCGCAGAATGAAGGATGAAACCTACAAAAGACTGCGCCATGAGCCGGAATCCTGGACGGTGGAAGTTCACACCGTGGAAGTCTATGTAGGCACCGGTGGAGATCATCAGGACGAATTCTTACGTGGAAAACGCCCCAAGGATCTTCTGCGTGGAAGCATCGTTACTCCTTCCCTGCTTGCATCCATTCTGAATGTAAAATATGTGAACTCCTCTGCACTGCACAGAGTCGAGCAGGAGTTTCAACGCAATGGTGTAAATATCTCCAGACAGACCATGTCGAACTGGATCATCCGGTGTGCTGAGAAATATTTCGCACCGTTTGTGGATCGTATGAAGCAGGAACTGCTGTCCCTGCCGGTGACGCAGTCAGACGAAACACCGACACAGGTGATCGGTGACAGTGACCGTCCGAACAGTAAATGCTACATGTGGGTACACCGTTCCGGGGAGTTCTATAAGGAACGTCCTGTGGTGATCTACGAATACCAGAAAGGCAGGGATCACGAAAAGCCGCTGGAGTTTTACCGGAACTACAAAGGAGTTCTGGTCACGGACAGTCTGGAGCAGTATCATCTGCTGGACAAAAAACTGCCGGGAGTGACAAATGCAAACTGTTGGGCACATGCAAGAAGAGCCTTTGCAGATGCCGTAAAGGCAGCGGATAAAAAGGATCCCCTGTCAGTAAAAAATTCCGTAGCATACCAGGCATTACAAAAGATTGCAGAATTCTACCGGATCGATACCGAACTGAAAGAACTTCCGGCAACGGATCGCCTTACACAGCGGCAGACAAGGATAAAGCCGCTGGTTGAGGATTTCTTTGCGTGGGCAAAACAACAGGCTGCAGAATGTGCGGTGCCTCCGAAATCCAGGACCGGACAGGGACTAAATTTCATCATCCATCAGGAAAACTATTTAAAGGTATTTCTGACCGATGGGGATATCCCGATCGATAACTCCGCTTCCGAGCGGGCTATCCGGACTTTCTGTATCGGCAAGAAGAACTGGATGTTCCATAACACAGCAAAAGGTGCCGGAGCCAGCGCTCTTGTTTACAGTATTTCAGAAACAGCAAAGCTGAACAATCTGCGCCCGTACTACTACTTCAGGTATATCCTCACGGAGCTGCCTAAGTATTGTGACAAAAAAGGAAATATAGATCCGGCAAAACTAGATCAGCTGATGCCCTGGGCAGAGGAGCTTCCCGAGGAATGCCGGAAACCACGCCGCTCATAAAAGCGGCGTTAAATTTAAGGGTAGGCGCAGGATTTGACGTTTACGCTTATACTTATATTTCTGCCAGTTATTTACGCTATGCTTTCAACCAGAGAGTGATTAAGAAACAATAAAATTAAAACAGCAGGATTGCAAAGCGTGATATACTCAGCAATCCTGCTACTTTTATATTCTTTAATTTACCACCATTTCTCACGGTAAGAATATTCTCCGCGGTAATTAGAAGCATTATAATCAGGATACTTGAAAGGTGCATATACATCATCCTTAGGTGCATCATCCTGTGTATATATGTACATTGAATCATAATCCCATGTGACAATCTCATCACGGGTATCGCCGCAGAGGTTTACAGCTTCAGCACACATGGTAGGATGACCATCATCAGGGAATTTAACAACCTGGATACCATTGCCATCAATCATTCCTCCGCGCTCTACATCAGCATTAAGAAGGATGAAGTCCTGACCGTCACCAGTCCAGTTTACAGGAGTTAAGAGATTACCATTAAGCTCGTTCTCCATTTCCCATAACTGATTACCCTCGCTGTCATAGAAATATATAATTCCCTGATGTCCCCAGAAATTAACAACAACTATTTCATAGCCTGGGCGGTTAGGAAGATAATTAGCAAGACTGACACGCTGGGCATGGCCTATGCCATCCTTTTTAAGAAGTTTTCCGTTAAAATCAGATATCAGGAAGCCTTCCTTTCCTGCAACACAGGCAAAGAATTTAGTACCTTTGTGTGGTCCTGACTCAAATCTGCCTGGAACAATTTCATCAATATGGTCTTCATTAACAGGCATAGTCCACATTTTATTACCGTTGTAGTCAAGCATGTTATAACCAACTAAAAGTTCATCATGTCCATCCCCGTTAATATCAATTGCAAAAGGAAAATGTCCGGTATTCTTATCACTCTGGAAATGCCACATAACCTCAAGGTCATCGTTAAGTGCATACACCCTGCAATAACGGTCCTTAATGAGAATATCGCGTGGCTTTTCAAGACCACGGAAATTACATATACGCATACCATCAGGATTAATTCTGTCAAATGCGTAGATTTTATCAGGAACACCGATAATAGTTCCGTCCTCTTCTGGTGTAGAGAAAGGTGTTTTGGCACGTTTCTTCACTTCACCTGTTCTGCCATCAAGAATCAGCACTTCAAAATTCTTGGCTGTAATAACCTCATCAAAGCCATCACCGTCAATATCATATATCTGCATAGGCATATCTGCTGATATAGTTCCAATGTCGTGATTATCAGTAGGTTCACCATGCTGCCATAATATATTGCCATCAAGGTCAAATGCGGTGAGACAGCTGATTGTTCCATAAGCATCACGGTTTACTCTTTTCTGGCACTGAGCCATAACCATCTGATACTCGCCATTGCCAAGCAGATGACCGAAACGAAGCTGTCTTCCGGTGCCGCAGCCTTTAAGGTCAATTTTCTTAAGAAGCTTCATCTTAGGATAATGTGCCTGTGCATCTTCACATTCAGCTTTATAAGCATTTCTTGCAGCATCAATAGAAGCAGCAGTACTTTCAGAAGTAGTAACATTTACAAAACCGAACTGTGTTGGGATAGTTGCAGTAATGGCAACCTTGCCACCCTGCCTTGCATATTCAGTGTCAAGGTCAAAATAAACCTTATCATCAACGCTGCAAATAACATGGCTGCCTTTAATCTCAGCCTTAAGTACATAAGTATCATCACAATTATAATCAAAAGGTGCAGATTCAATAATACTAACCTCTTCCTTATGACGATACTCAAGTCTTAACTCATGATCTTCAAAAACAAGGACAAGAAGATTAGCAGAGTTCTGACAACAAAAACCAATGCCGGCATTGCCCCATTTAGTAGTAAACATACGCACACTTGCAGTTATAGTATAATCGCGCCAAAATCTGTCACCGCTTGTGAGCATAGGAAATGTGCGGTGTGGCTTGTCATTGCGGATACGCATCTGCTCCATAAAATGTTTTCCATTATATTCAGAAATAATCCAGGAAGCCCCCTGACCGTTATAAGTGTGGTTGCATACTGGGTCATACCATTTACCATAATATCCAGGATAATGGATAAAATGATACTCACCCATTGCTGAATGATTCTTATCATAAGGAAATTCACCAATAGGAAAATCAGAGAAATCTTCATCAAGTAAAATAAAATCTGCCATAATAACCTCCATCCTAAAATAAAAAAATATAATTAATGGCTCTTTCTGTAGCTTCCGGGCGCTTCGCCCATGATTTTTTTAAATGTGCCGCCCATAGTATTACTGTCGGCGAAACCGCATTTGTCAGCAATCTCAGTAATAGAGAGGCTGGTGTTGACAAAAAGGTCTGCTGCTGCGTGCGTTCTTACATTAATAAGATACTCTCTGAATCTGAAGCCTGTAAAAGCCTTAAATTTCTTGGAAAGGCTCGATTCACTCATATTAAAAAGTTCGGCAGTAGCAGCCATAGTTATGTCATTGTGATAATTCTCGATAATATATTCAATAACCTTCTGGATAAGTTCATTACCTGTATCCATTTTCGTAATAACATTATCTTCATACATCTGACAGCGTAGAATAAAAAGTATAAGTTCATGAAAATAAGAATGTATGAAAGATAAAGACAGACTATCTACACCATTGTGTTCATAAGAAATCTTCTGGATAATTGATGATATATAATCAAGTCGTCTTTCTGGTATATGGATAACAGGATGTTTATGGAAAATGCTTTCTATATCCTGAGAGGAATCATCAGCAATCCAGTCTGATTCTTCTTTGTTAAAATATAGCACATCCAGATGATTTATGACAAGACATATCAGGTACTAGCAGATGGCAACTATGGACTGGCAGTGTCAGAGGGCAGCTTTGTCGGTGCACACACATGCTACTACGATCTTTTCAGAGTTGAGAATGGAAAAATCGCAGAGCACTGGGATATAATGGAGCCTATCGCTGATAAGTCAGCATGGCAGAACCAGAACGGAAAATTTTAAGAAGTATTTATACATAAACTTAGTAAAAAGACCGAAATCCATTTTGTGTTATACTGTGTTATATGATTTTGTTGGTCTCCGCTGCCGCTTCGGTCGGTACAGAGCAGATGTCCACCGGACATCTTGTGCCCTTGCTTTTTCCCTTACCAGAGTCCGTAAACACTGGTGGGACGATATAACACAAGGGAATATGTAAGGGAAAGCTCACCTGTCACAAATGTAGTGTTTTCAATGGTTTGTGAGGAATATGATAACAAAATATAACAGTTATTAAACTTCTTAGAACAGGTGAAATCTCAATCGGAATTTATCAGAAAATGAGGAAGAGTTGAAATGGAGGCGCTATAATAACATGAAGATTGAAGGGAACCAGAAAGAACTGGATGCAATGGTAGAATTTCATAAGGGAAACCGTGTCGAGGGACTGAGACTGCAAGAAGAATTTGCAGCGGAATTTCGTAAGGAGTATAAAGACAAAGATCACTGTCCTTGCCTGAAAGCCTGTCGTTATCACGGAAACTGTAAGGAATGTGTAGCAATCCACAGAGCGCATCAGGAACATGTTCCTAATTGTATGCGACCATTGATTAATAAAAAATTGAAATTGATGTCAGAATTAACAGAGCATACCTTGGCAAATGAAATAGAAGCTCCACATGAGATTTTAAGAAAATAGGCAAGTCAAATTCCTGTTTTGAGAATTGAGAAAATCGATACTTGTAGATGGAGGTAATCAAAATGAAAGAATATCAATATTTGATTGGAAAAATTATTGTCGCAGTGGCAATTATAGTTGCCGCAATCATTATAGCACAGGCTATTGGTGGAGCTGGAGAAAGTATCCGTAGTAGCTTGTTGCAATTAAGGGATGCTCTTCGATAACTTCCTATTTGTCGGAGAGCAAATAGAACAATAACTCAGGATCTATAGTACTGTTAGAGTATTGATAAAAGAGATTATTCATGATACAATATCCGAAAAATCGGAAACGGGAAGGTTGGGAAAAGGATATTGCGCCATGAAGATATATGAGAAAATATTTGCAAGACTTGAAGAATTACATATGAGCCAGACGGAACTGTCCAGAAGAACAGGTATCGCAACCAGTACGATCAGTGACTGGCGAAAGAAACAAATCAATCCACAGGCGGATAAACTGGTGTCTATATGCAAGGCACTAGATATGACGCTTGTGGAATTGCTTTGTGTAGAAGAAAATGAAGAACAGACCGCAACCAACGATTATGTGTCAGAAGAAAATTATATGATTGAACTGTTTCGGCAATCTGATACACAGAGTAGACGAAGAATCATCAGTTACCTAGCACTTTTTGATGTTTGTAAACAAATCAACGATAGTAACCAGTCACAACAGAGGAATGTTTCGGTTGTTCAGGATATTGATGGGAATAGTATTGTGGTGATTAATGATATCCGGTTTAAAGGAAAACGTTCCATCGATTGGAAGGAAGTGAGGGCATATTTGAAAGAATATGTCGGCGATTTTTATAAGGTGGCGTCTACCGGTGATGTTATATATATCGGATCTGATCTGCCAAGTGAATATTCGGGATCAGTATATACCAAAAGGCTGAATGGAGCAGTTGCAAAGGCTAAAGCGAATGCAACACAGGGAATTCCTGAAATGATAGAAATTTCAACAGGCAGATATTTTAGAGAAAATAATAAGGGGAAACATAATTGGAATGCAAGGAATGGCTGGTATAGATATGATACTTATTTTGCATTACCGGTATATGGTGATAATGAAGATATTGAAAGATATAACGTATTTCATGCATCTTTGATAATAAGGCATGCAAATGATGGAAAAATGTATTTGTATGATATTCTGGATATAAAAAAAGAAACGAGCACCCCGTTGGAGCCATAAGGCTTTACTTGGCACAAAACCCATTTCTTTTATGAATAGATAATATAATATGGTAGAAGAAATGTCAATCCGAATATTCGAAAATTGAGACGTTAAGATGGTGTTTATGTATAATATAAGTAGCATAATTGCAACTTGCAATATATTGGATTAGATTCCCCGTTGGTGCACGATGATTCTGGAGGTGGTCAAGAATGATTTTTCGGAAAAACTACAGTTGATTCGTAAAAATAGAGGGTTAACGCTAGAAGAACTGGCAGAAAAATTATCAGTATCAAGGCAAGCTGTGGCAAAATGGAAATCGGGGCAGGTATATCCTGAGATTACTAATCTTATTCAGATCAGCAATTTATTGGATGCCGGAAGTGCGGAAGTGTTCTGCACGATACTGTTTTGGTGTTTTCCCGGTCTTTTTCCGGAAAACAGATGTGAAATAACTTTGACTGGGAAACGCCAGGGTAGTAGAAATTACAGAGATCGCATAATCGGAATGGCAAAGCATATTCTGAGCGGTCTCTATTTTTTTGCTCTGTATATAGGAACTGACAGAAATTCCCATCTCTTTTGCGAACAGGTGACTTAAATAACCGGGAGATATGCCGGCATGAGCAGCGAGCATCGGGACAGTGATACGATTATGTAAATGATCATAGATATATTCCAGACACTGGGCAACCGGACGGGAGCAGGCATGATTTCTATGCATTTTTTCCATGCGAGTAGTGTAATCCAGACACATCTGCAGGTGCAGGGCGGAAATTTCTTTTTTTGATTTCATTAGATCCGCCTTATGAATGTAGTAGTCGCTGAGATCATAAGCCTCTGTGACTTCCATACCTCCTTCGATGCAATATCTTGCCAGCATGGCAGCAGTGATGGTAAAGTGGTATTTCAGATTTTGCAGAGGAGAATCCGAGAGGACACCCAGGCCTTTCTTTTCCTGAAAAGATTCATGGCATAATTCTGCTATTTTTTCAGTATTTCCCTGCCTGACATAGCTGTAGAATTCCGCTTCCGGATCATAAGGGGCGCGATAAGTCTCTAATTCTCTGCGGACATATTGTTGATAGAGAAGTTCCTGAGGAATGTTCATATGGACACCTTTCTGAAATTATTAAAGTGTTTTCCAAACCGCTATGCGATTCTTTCCCTTGTGAAGTGAAGATAGTGGCATGCTATAAATAATATAGCATAAAAACGATAAAAATAATATAGAAACGATATATAAATGATGTTTGAAATTATATGATAGAGAAAAGAAGAACTGCAGGATTATAAATTTTCCGTTGCGAAGGATCAGGAGGGCAAGAGCATGAAATTAGAGAGAGGTATCAATTTAGGTGGCTATTTATCTCAGTGTGTGCATAGCACAGAACATTACGATGCATTTATTCAGGAGGAAGACATTCGTAAGATTGCCTCCATGGGATTTGACCATGTACGTCTGGCAATTGATTATGAAGTACTGGAAGATGAACATGGCAGAACCAGAGAAGAGGGCTTTGCCTATGTGACCAGAGTGGTGGAATGGTGTAAACGGCAGGGATTGAATATTGTACTGGATCTGCATAAAGCATATGGCTACGATTTTAATAATGCCGGAGATAAGAAAAAGAATATTCTGTTTACAAATAAAATGGTGCAGAAGCGTTTTGTAGATCTGTGGATCAAGATTGCAGGGCATTATGCGAACGAGACTCATGTTGCGTTTGAACTGCTGAATGAAGTGGTAGAGCAGGAAAATGCGGAAGCGTGGAATCTGCTCATTGCGGAAACGGTGGACGCTATTCGCCGAATAGCCAGAGACACCATTATTATATACGGTGGAATTCAATGGAACAGTGTGAAGACATTGAAACTGTTAGAGAAGCCCAAGGATGAAAATATATTGTTCACGTTCCATTTCTATGAGCCGTTGCTGTTTACTCATCAGAAAGCACACTGGGTACCGACCATAAGCCAGACCGAAGATATCTATTATCCGGAAGCAATGGACTATTATCGTACAAAGTCACTGCCCATCGGATATCAGGGAGAAGTGGTCTGTAAGGCACAGTCACAGACTATGGGAACAGAATTTATCACGGAAATGGTAATGGAGGCGGTTACTGCTGCGAAAAATGCCGGAGTGACTTTGTACTGTGGAGAATTCGGTGTTATTGATCAGGCTCCTGTAGAAGATACCCTGCGCTGGTTCACGGATGTGGATACCGTATTCCGGCAGTTCGGTATCGGCTGTGCTGTCTGGACTTATAAGGAGATGGATTTCGGACTTATTGGGGAACATTATGCACCGATTCGCGAACAATTGCTGAAGCTTTGGAACCGGAAGTAGATGGAAAGTTATTGATGCATTTACTCTTTCGATTTGTTTTTAAGTTTTAGAAAGATTTTTACTCATATTGCTATACAACGGCAAGCATGGTAAACTGAAACAATTCGGAATTGTAAAGGGGTGAAATAGAAATGAAGATTCGTAAGGCAGAGAAAAAGGACATTCCAAGAATTCTTGCACTGTTGGGGCAGGTATTACAGATACATGCAGAGATTCGTCCGGATATTTTTATACCGGGTACTACGAAATACACCCCCTGCGAGCTGACAGAGCTATTACAACAGGAGGATCACCCTATCTATGTTGCCGTAGACGAGGATGATCTGTGCATGGGCTATGCATTCTGCCAACTCAGGGAGCAGCCCTTTTCCACGAATATGGTGCCCTTTAAATCATTGTTTATCGATGACCTTTGTGTTGACAAGCAGACACGGGGGCAGCATATCGGGGAAAGCCTGTTTGAATATGTGAAACAGCAGGCAAAAGAACTGGGCTGCTATGAAGTAACCCTGAACGTCTGGGCAGGCAACACTTCGGCAGAGCACTTTTATGAAAAGATGGGGATGAAGACAAAAGAACGGCAGATGGAATATATCCTGTGAGCCGGACGGAGGTGGCAGGCATGATTACAATATAGGCATTGCTGCCCGCATTTCCTTCACTTTTACGGCATCTACTGCTTCATATGCATTCTTTCGGTTTCTATCATAAGAGAAGTCCACGTCCTGCAGGGAGGCAGTCACATCCGGCTGCCAGCTTCTGCAGGATGTATGAACCTGCTCTATTCTCGTATATTCCATCAGCGCTTTTACGTTTTGTGCATTCACGCCGCTTCCCGCTAAAAATGTGATATCCTTACCATACTGGCTTTGCAGCTTTTGCAATTGCGTTCTGCCCGACCATACATCAGGTGCACCACCGCTGGTGAGGATCCGGTCCGCACCAAGTAAGATCAATGCCTCCACCGCACGTTCCTGTTGTACAACACAATCAAACGCCCGGTGAAATACTGCTTCTTTTCCGGCGCTATGGATGAGGTCGATCATTTCCTGTGTCCGGTTCCTATGGATGGCATGATCCGCTGTCAGGAAGCCGAAAGCAATACCGTCAGCTCCGTGCTCTAAAAGTATGCGGGCATCTAAGAGCATGGTCTCATATTCATCCTGTGAATAGCAGAAGCCGCCTCCTCTTGGGCGGACCATTGTTACAATAGGGATGCTGCACTGCTCTTTTGCGCAGATAAGATTGGCCGTAGAAGGTGTGAGACCACCCAGATACAGTGCGCTGTTAAGCTCTACCCGGTCTGCACCATTTTGCCAGGCGGTTTTCACATCTTCGAAGCTGCCGCAGCAGATTTCCAATAATCCTTTCAAAATAGTCCCCCTCAATCCATACATGGTAATACATGATATTATTGCGTATGACTCTTGTTTGCTGCTTCAT
>NZ_JAOQJO010000010.1:11725-96319 GCF_025567015.1 Waltera acetigignens
AGAAGTTCACAGATGGCATTGGCTCCGGCACGGGAAATCACCACGTCTGCCATGGCGAAAATATCCTTTAGTTCCGCCTTGATATATTCAAACTGTTTATATCCGGGTGTATTTAACAACAGGTTGTCGATTTTGTCCTTACCGCAGAGATGTACTACCTGGAAATCCTCCAGAAGCTTCGGCAATGCATCGCGGACAGCCTTGTTCACGTTAGCTGCACCCAGACTTCCGCCAATGACCATGATGACAGGTTTATTGGCAGTAAAGCCGCACATGTTCAGTCCGGCCAGCCGGCTGCCCTGTGCCAGCTCCGCACGAATGGGAGAACCGGTCAGGACAGCTTTGTCGGCAGGGATATTTTTCATAGTCTCCGGGAAATTGCAGCATACCTTTTCTGCCACGGGAATGCACAGCTTATTGGCCAGTCCCGGTGTCATATCCGATTCGTGGATGATACAGGGAATATGTAAGGAAGCTGCAGCGCGGACGACCGGGACGCTTACGAAGCCACCCTTGGAGAAGACTACATCCGGCTGGTAATTTTTCAGGTAATTTCTCGCTTCCACAAATCCCTTCATGACACGGAACGGATCGGAGAAGTTCTTCGGATCCAGGTATCTGCGGAATTTGCCCGTAGAAATGCCTGTGTAAGGAATGTTGAAATCCGCAATCAGCTTTTTCTCAATGCCTTCATAAGATCCCACATAGGCAATTTCATAGCCGGCCGCCTGCAACGCCGGTAATAAAGCAATATTGGGGGTTACATGTCCGGCAGTTCCGCCGCCGGTCAATACGATTTTTTTCATAATAAAATCCTTCTTGTCGGTGAGATTACTGTGCGATCATTTCTTCCAGGGCATGAGCCAGCTGGTCAGGACAGGAGGTAGGCTTGAAACCGCAGCGGATCCCCTTGAGACGGCTGATTGCTTCTTCCGGCTTCATTCCTTTTACCAGAGCACTGATTCCCTGCAGATTACCGTTGCATCCACCGGTGAATTTTACGGAATCAATAACACCATCCTTTAATTCTACATCGATCGAAGTGGAACAGGTACCTTTTGTCTTGTATATCATATGTAAAACCATCCTTTTCAAACTGAATTTCTAAGGAGTGATTATAGCAGATTTTTGGCATTTATACAACAATATGTACAAGGTTTTCTTTTCACGAAAAATGTAAAAGAAATACTTTTTCTGTTCGGCAACGTAGAAGAATGACGATGAAAAAACGTACAAAACAAGCCTCTAATACGTTATACTCTAAGGAAGCGATAGAAAGGAGCGCAGGTTATGTTTACGATTTTCAAAGAAGAAAAAGTGATCACAACCGGAATTCTGGTATTTCTGGGACTTAGTATTCTGGTGCGTCTGCTTCTGGCAGGATTTTACCATACGATGATAAAAGAGACAGATAATATGGCAACGACGAATAACCGCCTGTTGAAACAGTGTAAAGTAAAATTTGCAAATTGTTACCAGTTAAATGGTGGAGTATCAAACATTCCGGTGTTTGTGGACAAGTTCCTCAACCGGCTGGCGTTTGGACACCTATCCTTTGATGCCTGGTATCATCTGTCCGGCCAGTGCATGCTGTTTTCCATTGTGTTTGCCGGTATCGGGATCTGCAAGGGGATCATGGGCGGAAGGATGCTGGGGGAAATCCTGCCTTTTTACATAGTAAGTTTTTTAGGGATGTATCTGTATTTTTCTCTGTCGGCCATGATGGATATCAAGGGGAAACGCAGGGTTCTGAAGACGAATCTCATAGATTATCTGGAAAATCATCTGTCG
This sequence comes from Waltera acetigignens, assembly GCF_025567015.1. Lineage (NCBI taxonomy): Bacteria > Bacillati > Bacillota > Clostridia > Lachnospirales > Lachnospiraceae > Waltera > Waltera acetigignens. The sequence goes on from NZ_JAOQJO010000010.1 coordinate 13,517, forward strand.
GGCCGGATCTCTGTCACGGAACAGGATTATGAAAGACTCTACGGACCGGGAAGCCTGGGGGAGGAGATCAGTGCGGCCGGAAGAACGAGAGGACGACAGCAGAGAGCTTCCGGCAGGCGGACGGTGGAACTGATGCCGATCAGCAGCAGAATGGCGCAGCCAGAAGAAACGGGAGATCGTCTGGACAGAGAAGTATTTTCCGTAGAAAATGCCGCACATGAAAAGCCGGGAGAAAAAGTGCTGCCGCAGAGACCGGAGGATCCCGCCAGAGTCACGGAGGAAGAATTACAGGCATTGCTTCAGGAATTACTTACAGTATAGCGGAAAATGTCAGACGTCCGAAAGAATTCAGAAAACATTCCCCGGATCTATAGATATGTCTTGAAAATGAGATGTAACTTTGTTAAAATAAAAACGGATTTTTTAAGTAAGTAACGCAAGAATGCGTGATATATCTGCAAGATATAAGGAGGAGCATTATGAGCAGACAAGTTACATTTGATTATTCCAAGGCCGGCTCTTTTATTTCTGAAGAAGAGATCGGTTACATGAAGAAGCTTACCCTGGATGCGAAGGAGACCCTGGTATCCAAGACCGGCGCAGGCAATGATTTCCTGGGATGGATCGATCTTCCCGTAGATTACGATAAGGAAGAGTTCGCCCGCATCAAGGCAGCAGCGAAGAAGATCCAGAGTGATTCCGACGTTCTGTTGGTTATCGGTATCGGTGGTTCTTATCTGGGAGCCAGAGCGGCTATCGAGTTCTTAAGCCACAGCTTCTACAATGTACTGGATAAGAGTGTACGTAAGACTCCGGAGATCTACTTCTGTGGTAACTCCATCAGCTCCACCTATCTGAAGCACCTGATGGATGTAGTAGGCGACAGAGATTTCTCCATCAACATGATCTCCAAGTCCGGTACCACCACAGAGCCCGCTATTGCTTTCCGTGTATTCAAGGAGAAGCTGGAAGCTAAATATGGCAAGAAGGGCGCGGCAGAGAGAATTTATGCTACCACCGATAAGGCGAAGGGAAGCTTAAAGCATCTGTCTGATGAGGAAGGTTACGAGACCTTCGTAGTACCCGATGATGTGGGAGGACGTTTCTCCGTACTGACCGCGGTAGGTCTGTTACCGATCGCTGTCAGCGGTGCTGATATTGACAAGCTGATGGAAGGTGCAGCCAGCGGAAGAAAGCGTGCCCTGGAGAATGATTTCGAAGAGAACGATGCTTTACAGTATGCGGCTCTGCGTAACATCTTACTGCGCAAGGGCAAGAGTGTCGAGATCCTGGCGAACTATGAGCCCGCTGTTCACTATGTAAGTGAGTGGTGGAAGCAGCTGTTCGGTGAGAGCGAAGGTAAGGACAACAAGGGTCTGTTCCCCGCAAGTGTGGATCTGACCACCGATCTGCATTCCATGGGTCAGTTCATTCAGGACGGTTCCCGTGTAATGTTCGAGACCGTGATCAATATCGACACTCCGAGAGAGGAGCTTACGATCGGTGAGGAGCCTGTAGATCTGGATGGTCTGAACTATCTGGCAGGCAAGACCGTTGATTTCGTCAATAAGAGCGCTATGAACGGAACCATTCTGGCACATACTGACGGTCAGGTTCCCAACTTCATGGTAACCGTTCCCGAGGTAAATGAGTTCTATCTTGGCGAGCTGTTCTACTTCTTCGAGTTCGCGTGTGGTGTCAGCGGATACCTGCTGGGTGTAAATCCTTTCAACCAGCCCGGTGTAGAGAGCTACAAGAAGAACATGTTCGCTCTGCTTGGCAAGCCCGGTTACGAGGCACAGAGAGAAGAACTGCTGAAGAGATTGTAAGCCACAGAGGCGGGATCACTCCGGCAGTAATATGTTTCAAAAGCAGAAAAGGACAGCGTAATGAATTGATTTCATTACGCTGTTGCTGTATGATGGAATAAGTAAGTAGGGCGATAGCCCGGAAAAATCGTTTATTCTACTATGTTATTATGCTATTACGAAAAGAAAACAAAAGACAGGAGAAATTGCTAGAGATGAAGATTGTTTTACTGGAGAGAAACAGCGCCGGCACGGATGTGCCGGTGGACTGCTTTAATGAATTGGGAGAAGTGACCAGTTACCCGAATACCGTTACTGCACAGGAAGTGGCAGAGCGTGTGGGCGATGCGGATGTCATTGTCTGCAACAAGGCTCCCATGAAAGAGGAATCCCTGAAGGATTGCCCCAATGTGAAGCTGATCTGTGAGCTTGCCACCGGATACGACAACTGTGATCTGGCATATTGCAAGTCCAGAGGCATCAAGGTGGCAAATGTGGTGGACTATTCCACAGCCATGGTGGCACAGCATACTTTTACTCTGGCGCTGGCATTGAGCCAGAAGCTGCCCTACTATGATGAATATGTAAAATCCGGCGCTTACAGTGCACAGGATCGTTTTTCTAATTTTGACAGACCTTTTTATGAATTAGAAGGTAAGACATGGGGCATTGTAGGAATGGGGAATATCGGCAGGAGAGCCGCAGCGATCGCTACCGCTTTCGGCTGTAAGGTAATCTTTTATTCCATCACGGGCAAGAGCACCTGTACGGATTATCCGCAGGTGGACAAGGATACCCTGTTAAAAGAGAGCGATTTCCTGTCCCTGCATTGTCCGTTAAGTGACTTATCCCGTAATTTCATTGATAAGGAAGCCCTTCGTAAGATGAAAAAGACAGCAATCCTCATCAATGTGGCAAGAGGCCCCGTGGTAAATAATGCTGATCTCTATGAAGCACTGGTGGCCGGAGAGATTCAGGCAGCAGGTCTGGATGTCCTGGAAAAGGAGCCTTTGGAGTTATCTAATCCTTTAAGCCAGTTAAAAGACAGTAACAAGCTGATCATCACACCGCACCTGGCATGGGCCAGCGTGGAGGCACGTACCCGTTGCGTACAGGGCGTCTACGAGAACATTAAGGCATTTATGCGTGGTGAGAATCGTAACGTGGTAAATTTATAAGCCATACGGTGGTATAGAATTTCATAAACAGTGATTAAGATATACACAAATGTCTTTGGAATGCTTGCATTTAAGGGGATATTTGTGTATATTTGTTATTTGTAGTTAACTATTTATAGGGCGAAGTAACCACATGAGCAAAAAGAAAGCCTCGTAGAGGCGATTTTGCGAATGGGGTTCTGAATAGTTTTGTTAACCTTAGCACAGAGAAATGAGGAACAATATGGTAGAAAAAATAAAGGCACTTTGGATCAAGTATGAAGAGATCATTGCATACCTGATCGTAGGCGGACTGACCACGGTCGTATCCTGGGCAGCAAAATTCCTGGCAAACTTCCTGTTATTTGACAACACAATGTATCCCACACCCTTTCAGAATGTTGTATTAAGTGTTATCAACTGGACGGCGGGTGTCATTTTCGCATATTTTACCAACCGTAAGTTTGTATTCAAGAGCAATGCTCCGATGCTGTCCGAAGCACCGAAATTTGTACTTTCCAGAGTATCCACGCTGATTCTGGATATGGTAGTGATGCAGGTACTGACCGCAATCGGTGTAAATCTGCTGGTGGCAACCCTGATCTCCGCAGTTCTGGTCATCATCGGCAACTATGTATTCAGTAAGCTGTTCGTATTCAATAAGAAAAAAGATACGGAAGCGGAAGAAGCCAAATAAGTAGATCAATAGTAGAACATAATATAAAAGCAGCCCGTAGACGGCAGAAAATCTGTCGATCTTCGGACTGCTTTTTGTGTGCATTCTATTTCTCTGCTATGCCAGATAAGCCTTCAACAATTCCAGCGTTGCGGCAACTGCATCCTTGTGGGAACGCTCGTAGCCGTGGGAAGCGTAGACACCGGGGCCGATGAGTCCGTGTCTGGCATCAATACCGGCGCTTAATGCGGCATCAGCATCGGAGCCGTAGTAGGGGTAAACATCTGCGGCGTAGTCGACATGATTGTCCTTTGCGGCCTGGATCAGGCCTTTGACGACATCATAATGATAAGGTCCGTGGCCGTCCTTGACGCAGATGGATACCTGACGATCCGTGCATTCCAGACCCTCTCCGACGCAACCCATATCTACGGACAGCAGTTCCTCCACATCTTCCGGAGCGGAAGCGCAGGCACCGTGACCCACTTCCTCGAAGACCGTGATATGCTGGTAGACCTTACGGGACAGCTTCAGATCCTCGTCTTTTACATATTTTGCGAAGCCAAGCAGAATAGCGGTGCTGAGCTTGTCATCCAGAAAACGGCTCTTGATGTAACCGGACTCCGTGATGCGGGTCCGGGGATCCATGCAGACGAAGGAACCGTTCTCAATACCCAGTGCCTTGACATCTTCCCTGGAAGATACCTTTTCATCCAGCAGGACTTCCACGGAATCGAAGGTACGCTCGGACTTCTGGTAATCGCCGTTGACATGGATGGAAGCATCCGTCAGCTGTACGGTGCCTTCGTATACTTTGCCGTCCAGCGTATAGATACGGCAGTTCTCGGTCTCGATATTGTTGGCGTTTAAGCCGCCGACCTTAGTCAGACGGAGACGGCCGTTGATCTTGATCTCTGCCACCATGCCGCCCAGCGTGTCTACATGGGCCATGGTCAGAACCGCGTTGCCTTTACCGCAGATCTCTACGAGAACGCCGCCCTTTTTGGTCTTGACCGGTTTGTAGCCGAGGCGCTTGTATTCTTCACAGAGGTAATCCGTTACTTTTTCCGTGAAGCCGGAAGGACTGTCGATAGCCAGCAGGGCTTCGGCCTGTTTTAAGATATATTCAATGTATTTCTTTTCTTTTTTCATGTTAATATGCATGCCTTTCTATTGCCTGCAAAGCCTGTGTAGCAGGCATTGTTTTCGATCCACAGGACAGCCGCCCGGATCAGATCCGAGGCATCATAGCCTCTACCAGCTTGGCGGAGTGGAGCGCTGCGGCCTTTTCAAAGGTAGGATAATCCATCTCGGCACTGTCATCCGCCTTGTCGGAAATGGCACGGATGATGACAAAGGGAATACCGTTCAGGTAAGCACCGTGGGCAATGGAAGCACCCTCCATCTCGGCACAGTCCCCCTGAAATTCTTTGATCAGGCGGTCCTTGACTTCTTTGCTGGAAATGAACTGATCTCCGCTGACTACACGCCCGGTATGAACGTGAATGTCCGGATTGACCTCCTGACAGGTGCTGGCAGCAACCTCGATAAGATGCTCATCTGCAAGGAATTCCCGGCATCCCAGCTGGGGAACTTCCCCAGGCTTGTAACCGAAAATGGTGGCATCTACATCATGGTGCAGGGCATCCTTGGAGATCAGAATATCTCCGATGTCCAGAGCGGCATTCAGGGATCCTGCCACACCGGTGTTGATGATGGCAGTGACCTGAAAAAGGTCTGCCAGAATCTGTACGCAGAGAGCGGCATTGACTTTGCCGACACCGCTGCGGACGATGACTACGGGAGTACCGTTCAGGGTACCCTCGTGAAATTCCATATTTGCTTTGGTCGTGATATTAGTGGTGGTCATGTGAGCCTTGAGAGTTTCCACTTCCAGCTCCATGGCACCGATGATTCCGATTTTTTTCATGTGTGTTTCCTGTTCTTTCTTAAATAATTGTAATCACTCCGGATATACCAGACGGCTGTCGTCAATGCCGTACAGCACATTATCCAGATAGCGTTTTGCCAGATAGTTGGCCATACCCAGATTCATATCCAGATAGTTGCCGCAGTCTTTGGGAGAAGCACCGGGTACCTCACCCTTGTAATCGCGGATGAATTCAAACATTTCCACCATCAGAGGAACAATATCCTTAGAAGAGAGATCTCCGGCCAGCAGCAGATAGAAGCCGGTACGGCATCCCATGGGGCCGAAGTAGACGGTCTTGTCCTTGTATTCCGGATGGTTGCGCAGGAAAGTTGCCCCCAGATGCTCAATGGTGTGTACTTCTGCGGTATTCATCACAGGCTCTTCGTTGGGACTGGTCATACGCAGATCGAAGGTGGTGATGACCTCTGCACCGATGTGATCCTTGCGGGATACATAGACACCGGGCTGAAGCTTGATATGGTCAATGGTGAAGCTTGCTATTTTTTCCATGATATTCTCCATTCCGCACAATCTTTCAGGTTAATAATTGCGCTTTTTCTCTGCATAGTATACACTAATTCAGTAGAAAAGAAAATAGCCGGAGGGATAAGAGTATGAAGCATTCAGCGGAATATTATATAGAGCATCTGGAAATGGAGCCCCATGTGGAGGGCGGTTATTTCAAGGAATGCCTGCTGGAAAAAGAAGAGAGGAACCTGTGGAGCAGCATTTATTTTATGCTGGCAAAGGGGGAAGTGTCCCATTTTCATCGCCTGAAGTCGGATGAGGTATGGTATTATCATGACGGCAATGCGTTGACGATTTATATGATCGATGAGGCCGGAAAACTCACAGCGGCGAAACTTGGGCTGGACCTGGAAAAGGGAGAAGTCCCGCAGGTACTGGTTCCGAAGGGAATGATCTTCGGGTCTGCCATGGAGGAAGAGGGTTTCAGTCTGGTGGGCTGTATGGTTTCACCCTGTTTTAAATATGAAGAATTTGAACTGTTTGAACGGAAAAAACTATTGGAAAAATATCCGGAACACAGCGATGTGATCCTGCGTCTGACCCGTGAGTAAGCACTTACATTCGCAAAGTAGCGCAATAAAGCGTTGCATTCTGCCATTTTGTGTGCTATACTGGCTTCGCGTGCAGATGACTGCATGCACAATAAGGGTAATGAGAGGGAGAAAGAAAATGAAAAAATTTGTTGGAATTATTGTAGCAACTGTACTGGCATTTAGTCTGGTAGGATGTGGTCCTGTAGACAGCGTAATTCAGAATATTGCAAGTTCCGGATCCAATACCAGCAGCAAGAGTGGTGTGGTAACCGCAGATGATGACGGCTATGCAGAAGGACGTATGGGAGATGTAATGAGAACTTACTTCTTCGATTACACTGTAAACAGCGCATATACCTGCAATGACTATGAAGGATATACCCCTTCCGAGGGAAATAAGCTGTTAGTAGCAGAAATAACCGTTAAGAACACCGATCGTTCTACCGTTACCATGTATGACACCGATTTCCAGATCCAGTGGGGCGATGATGATAACGATGACGCATACGCTGCACCTATCACCTACTATGGTAACACTGTAAGTGACGAACAGCTGCCGGAAGAGTATGATCTGGGTGTTAACGAAGAGAAAACCGGTCTGCTGGTATTTGAAGTACCGGAAGATTCCAAGGATTATTCCATTTCTTATCTGGAGCAGTTCTCCAATGACACTGAGGGAGATGTATTCTTCGTATTCTTTACTGCAAAGGATAAGTAAGAGAAAACAAATAAGTAAGACTGGCGGTTTTGCCTGTAAAAAAGAACCGGAGTACTGTGAATCACAGTGTTCTGGTTCTTTTTTGCAGTTTATTTTTAATTTATAATTATATAATTTTTCCTTAATTGACATACTTATATATGCGTGTTATAGTACAACTAGAACAAGGGAGAGGAAGAAAGATCAAGAGATTGATCGAAGATCCTCTGACTGGTTCCGAAATTCTCCGGCGGTTGCCGGAGGACAAAAGGTAAGAGGTATCGAAAGACACCGACATATGTTTAATAGAAAAGGAGAGATGACTTATGTTATTACCTAGCATTTTTGGAGAGAACTTATTTGATGACTTTTTTGATGATGTACCTTTCTTTGACAACAGAGCAGAGAATCAGATAGAGAAGAAACTGTATGGCAGACATGCACATAATGTAATGAAGACCGATATCAAGGAGACCGATGACAACTATGAGTTGATCGTTGATCTGCCCGGCTTCAAGAAAGATGAGATTAAGGTTTCTCTGGAGGATGGTTATCTGACCATTGAGGCTGCCAAAGGTCTGGATGAGGATGAGCAGGAGAAGAAGACCGGTAAATACATCCGCAAGGAGCGTTATGCCGGAGCTTGCCAGCGTAGCTTCTATGTTGGTGACAACCTGACTCAGGAGGATATCAAGGGCGAGTTCAAACATGGTATCCTGACTCTGAATGTTCCTAAGAAGGAAGCAAAGCCTGCGGTAGAGACCAATAAATACATCGCTATTGAGGGATAATCTTTGAATACAAAAACCGTTGCCCCGTAAGGGGCAGCGGTTTTTTGCGTTATACGAAATAGTTGCGTAGAATCTCAGGATGACTGTCTTTTCCGTAAGACAGCCCGTTCTTTTTTTATAATATATTGTTCCAGTCCCGGAACCGGATTGTTGAGACGGCAGCCGTAGAGAAACAGCCCGTTTTCCAGTTCCTGTATCCGTGCAACCAGTCCATAGAGATGGAAGTTGAAGTTTTCGGCGGTTTCATCCATATGATCATTCAAGACGGCATGGACGGTCTGATTGACCTCCAGTTTTAAATCTTCTTTGCTGACCACGGAAAAGCCGTTGTAGCTGATGTCCTTGATGATGGCATCGTGGGCGGCACGGTTTAGGCCGCATTGGACAGCAGTTTCGATACCGACATAGCAGCGGTAGCTTTGCCGGCGGTTATAGGTTTTGCTTCCGGCGATGGAGGAGACAGTATAGCACAGTGTTCCATCGGAAAGCTTTACTACATTGGTAGTAACGTTTTTGAACAGCTGCGGTTTATCCTCCGGAAGTGTGACAATGAGATCTACGACGAGTCCTTTTCCACGGAAAGAGATAATTTTATCATCAGTAAACACACCCTGCGCCAGCAAAGTGTGCCTGCGAGGATATACCTCCAGAATTTTGGATTCAAATTGAAGCTGCTCGGTATTAAGATTGATCAAAAAGCTAAGGGATAACCCTGCTGTCAAGTCATCGATCTGCATAAGTCTGGTGATCTCCTATCTTTACAAAATCATTTAATTCACCATTTTTGCATTGGGATAGATGCGTTCCATCCGTGCATCCGGATAATGCGTATCTAAAAATTGTTCCAGTCCGTTAAGCTCTGTTGTTTCCACGGAATAGGAAGCACCGTTGCGCTCCGTATATCTGGCCAGCGCCAGTGCGGAGATCAACATGTTCACAATCATAAATACAATCAAAATATTGCAGACAATTGTGCCGGTTCTTTTCGGAATCTTTTCAATACAGCCGGAAAGCTTCGGATAGATCAGTTTCAGCCATACCACAGCGGCAATTCCCCAAAAGAAGCAGTACAAGAGGTTGATACGGCCGCCTAAGTTAAAGGCAAATCCGCTGTAGTCCCAGAAAATCGTGCCGAAGACCATTTCCGTGAAGACACTGCAGATATATTCGTAAGCACCGCCCAGCAGGGTACCTGCCAGAAAAATAGTACTGTCGCTCTTGTTGCGGTAACGGTAGAGCAGCAGGGTAAGGAAGGCACAGCCCAAACCCCAGACAATACTGAAAGGCCCGTAGATGACACTGCTGCGGCTCATCCATACACCGGCGGTGACACGGCAGAAGATCGTCTCTGTAATGTCGCCTAAAAAAGCACCGATGAAAAAGAGGGAAAACAATTTATAAAAGCAGCAGCCCTCAGCAAAAATGGTGGACTTCTTATGTTCGGCTCTGGCCTTTACCAGAGCATCCAGGCTGATAGAAGGATATGATTTCTGCAGTCGCTTCTGTATATGTCTTGTCAGGGCATTTTCCAGAAAACGGGAAGTCTGGCCCAGCCCTTCTGTAATCTGATCCAGGCGGGCGGTCTGCTTTTCCAGAGAGGCCTCCACCCGGTGCTTTGCCTGTACCTGTAGGCTTAAAGTAGATAAAGCGGAACCAACGGCATCCAACAGGAGCAGCCCGCCCAGCACCAACAGAAGTACAACGGAAAGCAAGTGCGGAATGCGGTCAAAAAGTCCGCATAATAACGGATCTGCAAACATTACCGTCACAACACTTAAAGCACCCCACAGCAGGGAAAAAGGCAGGCAGATGTAGCCACCTACGTTGTAGCGGAAACGGGAGTAATCCCACAGTTTTTTCTTATAGACTTTCTCGAAAAACATTCCCGTGAAATATTCCAGCAGGGAAGCCAGAACAAAACCACCCAGGAACAGGAAAAACGGGTCTTCCGTTAGTTCCGGCAGGAAAATCTCGAACAATATGGCACCAAAACCGTAGATCGGGCATAGGGGACCCGCTACGAATCCGCGGTTAACGAATTTCCGATGCTGCACCGCAGCAGCACATACCTCAATACACCATCCAATAAAGGAATAGAAGAAAAACAACCAGAACAGGCATAACCAGGTTATTGTCATAGGGGCACCTCTTTCGTCGAAGAATGTCGAATATTGTCTTGTTCCATCATATCACAACGGCATGATAGAAACCATGACTAAATTACAATGTTGGAAAAATGTACAAAATGGTGATAAAAACCGTTGGAAAAGTGTACGAAGCCATCGACATATTCTTCGGTAGGCTCTACACGGTAATTTCCCTGCCCTATCTGAACTAAGATCTCGGAAATCTCGGCGATATGATTTATCTCCTCCCATTCATTGTCTGTTAGACCGTCCTGCTGCAGACTTTCCCAGGCAATGTCACAATTCTTGTCCTCGTGTAATTCCTTCATATTGTTGTAATAGGTCTTATCTCCGGTGACGGCATAAGGCTGTACGGCAGCGGTCAGCGTTTTGGAACCCAGACGGTATTGGCTCATATACATGGTAGCTTCCAGCTGTTGAGAATTGATCCGGCTCAGATATAGATTGGATCCCACGAACAGGATCATCATGACGATACTGATGATCAGTATCCGATAGGTAGACCTTGTTAAAAAGATAAAAAAAGCGTAAAATTATTTTGAGGACCACCGGTGATGGCTTGCACCCTATACAGGAAGATGGTACTATAAAACGTAAGAGGCATGATTCGGAAAAGAGAAGATAACGGTAAAAATAACGATAAATAAAGAACCAGGGGTGGTTACATGAAAAAAAGAATAGTTGCCGTGACTTGTGTGCTGATGTTTTGTCTGGGGTTGATCGGATGTGGGACTGAACGAGCCGACAAAACGCAGCAACTGATCCGGGGTGCGGCACCGGGGTATAATGACGGTCTCATCCGGGTGGGGATGATCCAGACGGGAAAAGAGTCTGACTGGAGAGATGCCAATACCAATGATTATCTGAATACGTTCACCAAAGAAAGAGGCTACGATCTGATCTATATCGACGGCAATTCCAGTTCGGAGCGCCAGGTAAAAGCCATGTACGATCTGATCCAGCAGAAAGTAGATTATATTATCCTGCAGCCCATCGTGGAGACCGGATGGGAGGATGCTATACATGCCGCAAAGGAAGCTGGGATACCGGTCATCGTAGCGGATCGTAAAATCGCTGTGGATGAAACGGAATACGTGTCCTGGATCGGTTCGGATTTTGAAGAGGAAGGCCGGAAAGCTGTAACGTGGCTGGATCAATATTTAACAGAGCAGGGACGGGAAAACGAGACAATCCACATTGTCCTGCTGGAAGGAACTGAAGGAGCTACCGCTGCCATCGGAAGAACGAACGGTATTTTACATGGAGTGGAGGAACATCCGAACTGGACTATCGTAGACAGGGGATGTGCCAATTTCACTCAGGGGGAAGGCCAGACCTATATGGAAAATCTGCTCAGCAAAGGAACGGTAAAGGATATTGATGTTATCATTTCGGAAAATGATAACATGATCTTTGGTGCCATGAAAGCACTGGACCGGAACGGCAAGAGCTATGGGCCTGAGGGAGACATCATTATGATCTCCTTTGACGCTTTGCACGAAAGCTTTGAAAATATGATGGCGGGGAAATTACATGCCACCGTGGAGTGTAATCCGCTGCTGGCATCCACTGTGGAGACGGTCATAGAAGAACTGGAAGCCGGCAGAGAGGTGGACAAGATCTATAACACTGAGGAAAACATCTATACCTATGAAAATGCAGCCGACTATATAGATCAGAGAAAGTATTGATTTCCGAGGATTACGAATGAAAAAATCATTAAAGTATAAAATCGTTCTGGCTATTGTTATCATCGTATGCATTATGGACGTGAGCTTCATATTTGTAAACTACGTCAATTATATGAATGTCAATCGGAATTACACAGATTCTCTGGCGCAGACTGTGGCGAATACCTGCAGACTGGTGGTAGACGGAGACAGCGTAACGGGCTATCTGGACAACAGACGGAGAAATACGGCGTATTACGAGGTATGGAATAAACTCATTGACTATCGCAACACCAGTGAAAATGTATTGCAGATCAGCGTGGTCAATTTCAGGGATGGTGGAGGCTGTTATGTGTATGACACAGATCTGACAGAAAACGGAGCATTTTTAGGAGATATCCGCCCCTATGATGAGGTACAGAATGCTATAAAAGACGAGTTGATCGCATGTGAGAAAATAGAACCGTTAGAGTATAACGGAAGAAGCGATTACTACATTCCGCTGAATTCCTCATACAATATTCCGGTGGCTTATATTATCGTAGGAATTTCCACAGAAAATGTCAGAAGGGAGCAATTGACTTATTTAGGGTATATTACCATCATTGTTACATCGATTACGGTGCTTTTCGGAGTCTTTATGATCTGGTTTATGCAGCACAATGTGCTGGGACCGTTAAATGCCATGTCCAAGGCGGCTTCCAGCTATTCTATTGCCATTTTGCGGGATGGTAAGGAATCTCCCATCAGCCGGATGAACATCAGAACCGGAGATGAACTGGAACGGCTGTGTGAATCCATGAAGAAAATGGAGCATGATATCATTGCGTCCAGTTCCCAGCTGGCTATTGCCGATTGGAACAGCAATCATGACAGCATGACGCAGCTCTACAACAAGAGACACTACAAAGAACAGTTAAAAGAACTGCAGAATGACTGTACCATCGGTGTAATTTATTTCGACATTGACAATTTGAAACGCATGAATGATACCTTCGGACATGAAAAAGGCGATGCTGTGATCCTGAAAGCAGCGGAATTTATCCGGAGGTATCTCACGGAGCAAGCAAGCGGATTCCGTATCGGCGGAGATGAATTTGTAATGCCGATCAGAGATTGTACGGAAGAAAAAGTACAGGAACTGGTAAGTACCATGCGTGGAGATGAGAAAGGAAATTTATCGGATGTAACAGCAGAGTTTTACTGCCGTCTTGCAATCGGCGGAGCCTTTCGCAAGACAGCAGAAACTCTGGAAGAAACTATAAAACGGGCAGATGATGAAATGTACAAGAATAAACATTCCGTGAGAAAAGCCTGAAATTTCAGGCTTTACTGAATAGTCAGCCGGAAGCTGGCATCGCTGCCCTTCAGCCGGATCCGGTACAGATCATGATCCCATGCCGTTTTCAGGCGTGCGTCCGTGATCGGTAAAGTTTCTATGGCAAGTAGATCAGCCCCTTCGAAGGAGGTAGATGCTTCTCCGATGGAGAGTTTACCGTCAGAAAGAATAACAGGTTTTTCATAAGTAATAAAATTAAGAATAACATCTTGTGCATTTGTATGGTCTTCCAATACGACAGTGTTGGAAGACTTTTTTAATGTCACCCTGCGGCTATAGGTCAGACCCGGTACAACGGCTCCGGCATCGGGATAGGCGGCAGCCAGTTCCATGGAAATAGAAGGTTCGGCTCCGGTCAGCTCCGTCACCACTTTTTCCGCACGGTATTCCACACCGTCCTTCTGATCCGTACCGCAGATTGTAGGCAGGTTGTGATACCCTGACTGCATGGTCCAGATCTCGTAACGTCTGGGAGAGAAGGTCTTCCGGGTGTAGGTCTCCACACCGATATCCGCCAGAATGGGCAGTCCATTTTTGTATAAGGTGATGCTGCCGGTATCATTGTGGTTGTGGCTGTCGGCATTGTCTCCGGCTTTGACTGCCAGATCCAGAGTATCGGAATGCACGAGGAACAGCCCTACGCTGGGATAATAGACATCCCGGTGGGAAAGTGTTCCGGAAGTATTCTGCTGCATCAGTTCTTCATAATGAAATACGGTCTGCATACGATAGAATAGATTCCCACCGTTCACTTCATCTGTGACAAGCTGACCCTGTCCCGCCTGAAAATCTTTTGCAGCGAACAGGCAGAGATCCGCCTGCCCGGTGGCTTTGCCGAAGAGATATTCCCGAACCCCGGCGCGGCCGGCGATGGGAGAGCAGTCAGCAAAATTGAAATAGTATTTATCATTCACATGCACGTTCAGAATATAGGATGCAATATTTTTTACCTTATCCCACCGGAACAGGGTGTCGAAATGACCGTCGGTAACCGTGTTCAGCACAGTCATGGCACCGTACAGGCATAGTCCTGCATGGCGATAATATTGGGCACCCTCCTCGCAACAGCCGTCATTGCCGTAATCCTTGAGAAAATAATCACAGCTTTCAGCGGCCTTATGCAGAATCGCCTGCAATGTGACAACTGTGTCAGACGTATTCTCCGGCAGGAACAACGGAGCATTTCCACAGAATGTGCGCACCGGAGAGGACAACCGAGAGGACATTTCCACACTCCAGGGCATCAGGAACGTGGTCAGCAGTACATTCTGTGTACACCATACGGTCCAGTTGCACATAGGCTCATCGTCATGTCCCATCCACCAGAAATGTGCGGTCAGGTAGGGCAGCAGGATCCGGCGCTTCAGATTGTCCTCGATGCAGGTCAGGATAAAAGGGCTGACCGCATTCAAATCGTCTTCCAGCAGATAAGCCGCACAGGCCAGCAAAGCTCCGGTCTCGCAGGCGAACAGATCCATGACGGGCCTGGTCACATCCGGCAGGATCAACTGCGGGGTATCGCGGATATAGGAGTTATGCGCGGGAAGCTGCCAGGCAGTCTCTTCGCAGATAGAATAAATACCGTTGAGAATATCATTCAGAAAACGTCCCTGATGCTCCACACATTCTGCCTGAATCAGATCATTCAGGGCATTGCGTTTGGCAAAATAGAGGGCTTCAAAAGCAGCCCGGTCACCGTCTTTTTTAAAACGCATGTAATCTGTGGCATGTATCACCGGGAATTCATATCCCAGCTTTGCCTCACCGGCCTGAATCAGAAGTTCCTTCAATGCTGCCGGGAGTCCTTCATAAGCCTTTCGGTCCACAGCCTTCGGAAATGGGTGAAAAGGGTGGCTGTTTCCGTGGAATGCATTTGCTGTCTCCAAAAAACGCTTTTCTATACTTATCGGTTGTGAATTCATTTCTCTGATCCTGCCTTTCCATATTCATAATTCCCAATAAGAGACAAACCGTAATAGCAGTTAACTGAACTTATTGTTGACGTATTCCGTGGGGGAGACACCTTCCACCCGTTTAAATACCTTGCTGAAATAGAAGGCACTCTCGAAGCCCAGAGCCTCTGCGGCCTCGTAGACCTTCATATTTTCTTCTTCCAGCAGCCGTTTGGCTTCCGTGATCTTGCAGATGTTGATATATTCACTGAAGCCGGTATCGTTGTATTTGCTGAACAGCTGGCTTAAGTAATTCGGGCTGATGCCGAATACCGCTGCTACTTCATTCAGGGACAACCGCTCGCTAACATGTTCATTAATATATTTCCGGACGTTAGTTACGATGTGGTTTTTATAATCCTTTCGACGGGATTGGAACAATTCGCACAGCTGTCCGCAGAAGAATTGCAGCCACTGGATCACGTGATCCACATTGGACTGCTTATAGAGGGAACGGTAGCCATCCGGATCGTCTGCAAAAAATCCGGATACGATAGATTCGCCATCCTGCAGCAGGGAAATCGACAGATAGAGAATATTGCTGGCAGCGTCCAGAGCCTGCACATAGTGCCCAGGGTGATCCCGGAACAGATCGCAGAGGGACTGAATTGTAGTCTGCAGAATATCCGGATCATACTCTTCAAAGGCTCTGGTGAGATCATTTTTAAACAGGCTGATGTTAAAAGAATTCTTGGCGTTTTCCTGCGAATGATCGGTATCGAAAGCTATAATTGCGTCCTTGGATTCCGTATTTCGGAAGATCTGTCTCGCGTACTGGTAGGAGTCACAGATGGTAGCGGGAGTCTGAACCGGGATGCCGATGCCGCAACGCAGTGTTACATTATAGTAATTCTGCAGTGTTCCGCTGATGCTTTGCAGAATGTCTGTCAGACTTTCCACATAATCATCGGTATCGGAGGAATCCGCAAAGCAGAAAATCAGTGCAAAATGGCGCAGATCCAGAGACAACGCATAAAGAGGCAGATATTTAGCCCCCAGTTCCCGTATCATCTGTAACGAACTGGTGAACAGAGGCATCTGTTTTTCGGCAGACATCTGGTCGGCCTGAGGGCTGATGATCTCTCCGTAACAGCACACATAAGCACCGTAATCGAAATTCAGATTCAGATCTCTGCTCTGCAGACGGAACTGTTCTTCGGACTCGAACAGGTCATGCAGGAGACTGATCAGGAATTTGTCGTAAAAAGGATGAATATTTACGGCGGACAGCTGCTTTTTACGAGATTGGGAAATCTGTGTGAGCACCCGGCCTATGGCATTTTTCAGTACTTCCGGTGTCAGTTCCAGTTTGACCAGATAATCGGATACCTGATAAGACAAGGCATCCCTTGCCATCTGGAAATCCTCATAGCTGGTAAGAATGATAAAATAAGGGCAGTTATCCCCATAGCGTTCTCTGCATGTTTTCGCAAGCTCCAGACCGTTCATGACCGGCATTTTAATGTCCGTGATCACGATGTCAGTAGATTTTTCTTCAATAATCTTCAGCGCCGCCTGACCGTTCATGGCAGTTCCACAGATCTCGATATTCATTTCGTTCCAGTTCAGCATGGAACGGATTCCAGCCTGAACCAGAGGTTCGTCATCCACAATTAAAAGCTGATACATAGTAACTCCGTTCTGGACAGCTTCCTGTCCGGATTAAGTGTTTTCAGATGAAATAGTTTCGGATGAAACAGTTTCATTGTTATGCAGAGGAATATTCGGTATGTGTATGGACATAGTCGTATATTCCCCTTCTTTGCTTTCTATGGTAATGCCATATTCTGCACCAAATTGGTATTGTAAGCGTTTATGCACATTGCTGACACCGATTTCCCGGAAGAAATCCGCGGAACTGTCGTCGTTGGAGCGTAATACCTGTGCAGCTTTATCCGCTGTCATGCCTACACCGTCATCTGTGACATCAATACGGATCTTTTCGGTGTTGTCCGATGTCTCATAGCCGACATGTATCCGGATGTGTCCGGCACAGCCCTTCGGTTCGATACCGTGGAAAATTGCATTTTCCACCAGAGGCTGCAATGTAAACTTGATAATCTCACTGTTGTACAGAGATTCATTATCCACCTGAATGTCCATGGTAATGGTGCCGCCGTAGCGGTAGCTCTGAATGGTGAAATAGTTCTCCAACAGAGATAATTCTTCCCGGATATCGATCAACAGGCTGGTGCCTTTGGAAATACTTTTTAACAGACGGGACAGGGAGGTGGTCATCTCGGAGATACCGGTTGCCCCCTGTATGGTTGCCATCCATTTGATAGAGTTCAGTGTATTATACAGGAAATGAGGATTGATCTGGCTTTGCAGCATCTTGTATTCCAGATCCTGTTTCTGTTTCTCATCTTCCAGTCGTTTCTCCATAAGTTCCGATACATTTTCCGACAGATCATTGATTCCCCGTCCGATATCCCCAAGTTCGTGATCCCATTCCACAGAAGGGTCTCTGGAGAAGTCTCCGCCGGCGATGCGTACCATCCGTGTCTGCAGCCTAGATACAGGTACCGTGATCATACGATTCATCAACAGCATCAGAACGACACCGATAGACAAAATGCCGATCAGGATGCAGGCAAGGATTCCCATGAACAAAACCGCCTGATTGGTCCGCTCCGCATGTGAAATACGCTGACTTAAGTAGCAGTCCGGCATATTTAACGGAGTGGTGACCAGAATCTGTTCTCCCATGGTAGCACTGTGGATTTTGGAAATCTGTGTGGTGCCCGTGAGAGAATATGTGCTCAGGTCATCCAGAATACTATATTCGGGCGTAAATTCCTGCAAGCCTCCGTTTTCATAAATATAGGTATGTCCTGCAATGGACAGATAGAGAAAGCTGTCTGACGGACAACTGTAATCCTTCAAAGGTATGGTGAACAGATCTGCGGATATTTCGATGAACAGATATCCTGCCTGCCTGTTATTGTATTGGTAGGTAATGGGACGGATCACAGGTAATACTTTACGTCCCGCACGGTGAAAAGGATCGGATACAATACCGGGCGAAAAATCATAATCATCGGCAGTCAGTAATTCTTCATAATAAGGAAGCTCCGGAATCAGCGTTGCAAGATCTGCGGTAGAAGAGTACGTTGCGGTTACCACCTGCAGATAATGCTCCTGTGAGACAATGGCAATTCTGGGCATATAATTATAAGAAGAATTCCGGCTGCATTCCTCGTAGAAGGAATCATAAGTGGATACGGACAGGACAGAGCCGGGATTGGGGTTATGTTCAATATAATTGGCAATATTGGAATCTGTCTGGCAATATCTGACCAACCGGTACACTTCATCAATACTGTTGTCCATGGATTCCGACAACAGTCGCAGGCTGGTCTCGGTGGACTGGATCAGAGTGTTCTGCAGATAGTGCCGGAATATGTAATAACTGAACAGGCTGATCAACAGGCACATTCCCAAAATGGCACTCAGCGTGAAAATCAATATGCGATTTCGTATGCTTTTTGAGTGATAAACAGTCTTTTTCATGCATTCAGTATAACATAACGAAAGAAAAAAGGTAGTTGGAAAAACAAGATACTAAAAAAAGTGCATGTTAAAATAAAAAAATACATTTTCTGAAAGCGCTTTCTGAAAAAATGTAAACAAATTATAAAAAATTGTGAATACTATTATAAATTTTTCCATGTCATGTCTCGGCCTTTTTCGTTATACTTTAGTTACAGTCAAGGAACCGATAACAACGGATTCGTAACAGACGTAACATAGTATCAAATTAACAGGAGGGTTTACATGAAAAAGAAAGTATTAAGTTTAGTACTGACAGCAGCAATGATGACCACCATGCTTGCAGGCTGCGGCAGCTCCGATAACGGCAGCACAGCAGCTTCCACCGGTGAGGCACCCGCAGCAGCAACCACTGAGGCTGCAGCAGCTTCCACGGAAGCAGCACCTGCAGAAGAAGTTACTTTAAAGTGGGCTATCTGGGATCAGGAGACCACACAGTACTGGGGTGACATTAAGGACGCATATGAAGCATCTCATCCCGGTGTAACTATTGAGATGGTAGATCTTGGTTCTACCGATTACATGACCGTTCTGGCAACTGAGCTTTCCGGCAGCGGATCCGATTTCGATGTAGTAACCGTCAAGGATGTACCCGGATATGCAACGCTGGTACAGAAGGGATCTATTCTTTCCCTGGATGATTACATCTCCAAAGATGGCGTGGATTTAAGCAAATACGCAGGTGTTACCGATCAGGTAACTGTAGACGGAAGCCTGTATGAGCTGCCTTTCAGAAATGACTTCTGGGTACTGTTCTATAACAAGGATCTGTTTGATGCCAAGGGTGTTGCTTATCCTACCAACGATATGACCTTTGATGAGTACGATGCTCTGGCAAGAGAGATGACCGATACCACCTTCGGCTCTCAGGTATACGGTGCTCATTATCACACATGGAGAAGTGCAGTTCAGCTGTTCGGTGTTCTGGATGGTAAGCATACTATTTTGGATGGAAACTATGATTTCTTCAAACCTTACTATGAGATGGTTCTGAATCAGGAAGCTGACGGTGTATGCAGAAAGTACACGGATCTGAAGACCGAAGGTTTACATTATTCCGCAGCATTCTCCGGTGGAGACGTAGCAATGATGAACATGGGCTCCTGGTTCATCGCAACCATGATGTCCAACCTGAAGTCCGGCGAATATGATTCAAGCCTGTGCGGTAACTGGGGTATCGTTAAGTATCCCCATGCAGAAGGCGTAGAGCCCGGTTCTACTCTGGGTACCATCACCGGTCTGGCTGTAACCACTGCAAGTGATACTCCCGATGCGTCCTGGGATTTCGTTAAATGGGTAAGCGGTGAAGAAGGCGCAGCAGTTATGGCTTCCAGTGGTAACTTCCCTGCAATGATGACTGATGAAGTAGTAGACATGATCTCCGGTCTGGAAGGATTCCCCACCGATGAAGCCAGCAAGGAGGCTCTGACTGTATCCAACCTGTACCTGGAAGTTCCTTACGCTCCCAATGTATCTGAGATTAACTCCGCTCTGGATTCCTATCATGGAAGCATCATGACCGGTGAGATGAGCATTGATGATGGTATTGCTGCAATGAATAAAGCGGTAGCTGACCTTCAGGCTCAGTAATGAAGATCTTCTCTATAAAAGTATTGAATGTTTGTTGAATGTTGAATAAGACTTAAGGGGTCGTACCTACGGCCCCTTTCTTATCAGAAAAAGACGCAAAAGATGACACAAAAAGCGTTTGAAAGGAGAATTGTTATGCGGAAATTAAGCCGTCAAACCAAAAGAGATCTGGTGGCCTACTCCTTTATTGCACCTAACTTTATCGGTTTCTGCGTATTTACTTTGATCCCCATTATTTTTGCCTTTGCCCTTGCTTTCATGAAGTGGGACGGGAGTAACCCGATCCAGTGGGCAGGCATCAGTAATTTTACAAGACTGTGGAAAGATACTTTCTTTATCGCAGCATTTAAAAACACCATTATTTATTGTATCGGTACCGTGCCTCTGACCATGATCGCATCTCTGGCACTGGCCATCGTGTTAAATCAGAAAGTAATAGGAAGAGGCATTTTTAGAACTCTTTCCTTTTTCCCATATGTAGCTTCTCTGGTAGCAATCACCGCAGTATGGAAAATGCTGTTCCACCCCTCCAAAGGACCTGTGAACAACATTCTGCTGAATGTTTTCAATGTACCGCAGGATCAGCTTCCCCAGTGGTTCACCGGCGGACTGGTACTGTTCTCCATGATTCTGTTCAGTGTATGGAAATATATGGGTTATTATATGGTAATCTACCTGGCAGGCTTACAGGGAATCTCCTCTGAACTGTATGAGGCAGCCAGTCTGGACGGTGCAAATACCTGGCAGAAATTCCGTTATGTGACCTGGCCGCAGTTGTCTTCCACGACCTTCTTCGTAGTCGTCATGCTGACCATCAACTGCTTCAAGGTGTACGATATCGCCATCATGCTGGCAGGCGGTGGAAGCGGAGAGTTAACCACTTCAGCAACCGTTCTTGTATACTACATCTATCAGAAAGCATTTATTGACTGGGATCTGGGCTACTCCAGCTCTGTAGCAATGGTACTGTTCCTGATGGTACTGTTCGTAACGATCATTCAGTTCCGCGGTCAGGCAAAGAGGGAGAAAGCATAATGGCAATCTTGGCTTTGAAGGTTCTCGATAAGGACAGCAACACCATCTGCGTCAGCAGCGGTGAGGATTTTGTGGATCTGGTCTGCACCCATACCTATGAAGAGGGTGACCGGATCGTGCTGGAGACCGATGAGAAAAATATACATGTACATTTACAGGTGGATGATGCTCTTGGGGATGCTTTCGTATACATAACCGACAATGTATCCTATTATGTTCCCTTCGGGGAAAAAAGGATCAGCATGTCCCCTAAGGTATTTTCCGGAAATAAACATTATCTCTATGCGGAAGTCGCAAGAGAAGATGAAATCACAGCTTACCGGAACCTGGCACTGAATCCTGCGGATCAGCATATGGATGTTCCCTGTTATCCTCATGCGACAGCCAATGTGGAGACCAGAGGCGAGAGTGTATTCGCAGCGAAAAACGCCATTGACGGTGTCCGGGCGAACCGCTCCCACGGAGAATGGCCCTACGAATCCTGGGGAATCAACATGCAGGATGATGCAGCTATGAAGCTGGACTTCGGCAGACCGGTACTGGCAGACAGGATCGTGTTGTACACCAGATCCGATTTCCCGCATGACAACTGGTGGCAGCAGGTAACGATCCGGTTTTCCGATGGCAGTGAACAGGAATTTCCCTTAGAGAAGAGCAGCAGGGCACATGTACTGCCGATCCCCGAGAAAGAGATCACCTGGCTGGAGCTTTGCAACCTGATCAAAGCAGAAGATCCATCCCCCTTCCCGGCACTGAGTCAGATTGAAGTGTACGGCAGGGTAAAACGTTAGGAGGCGCACAGATTATGAAATCAGCACATAAAAAAGCCGTTTTTGGCAAAGTGATCGTATATGCGATTCTCATTCTGATCGCAGTGGTCATGATCATTCCTTTCCTGTGGATGCTTTCCGCATCCATCAAGAGTGACAGAGAAGTATTCCAGATGAATCCTTTTGTATGGATCCCTGCGAACCCCAAGTGGGACAATTACGTGAAGATCTGGACGAAGATTCCCTTTGGCAGATTCGTGGGAAATACGGTATACTTGACATTGATCGTTACTTTCTTACAGTTACTGACCAGCAGCTTTGCAGCATATTCCTTTGCAAAACTGGACTTCCGTCATAAGAACGGATTGTTCCTGGCATACATCGCAACCATCGCAATGCCCTGGCAGGTATACATGGTACCTCAGTTCATCATGATGAGAAGAATGGGACTGAACGATAAGCTGCTTGCTATGATCTGCCTGCAGGCGTTTTCCGCATTCGGTGTATTCATGATGAAGCAGTTCTATGAAGGCATTCCCGACGATCTGTGTGAAGCCGCCAGAATCGACGGTATGAGTGAGTACCGGATCTATGCCAGCATCATGCTGCCGTTGTCGAAACCGGCACTGTCCACACTGACGATCTTCACCTTCGTGGCGACCTGGAACGACTATCTGGGACCTCTGATCTACTTAAAGAGTCAGGAGAAGAAGACCATTCAGCTGGGATTAAAAATGTTCATCAGCCAGTACTCTTCCGATTACGGTCTGATCATGGCAGGATCGGTATTGTCGCTGATCCCGGTGCTGATCGTGTTCCTGGTATTGCAGAAATACTTCGTAGAAGGTGTTGCTTCTACGGGACTGAAGGGTTAGTGTTACGCTCAGGCGCAGGCAATATTCCATCCAGACACGCTTTTGCGCACTGGCTTTTGACATGGAAGAGACCTGCACCTGGGCTGTTTTTATATGAAAATAGTAACTGTTCAGAGTAAAAAGCAAGCATCGAAGATGCGGTTTTGCAAATGGAGTTCTGAATAGTTACTGAAAATAAATGTCAGAACGATAAAAGATCAGGAGGACAATAGAAAATGATTACGTTTGACGAGAAAAAATATTCTCAGATAACAGAAAAAGAGATCAAAGAAGCATTGCGGTTTTCCACGGAGCAGGTGATCCGGGATCTGCCGGAATTTACCGATCAGTTCCAGAATGCCTACAGCGAGAACGGTTTCTATCAGCCGATTCCGAACAATTACTGGACCTGTGGGTTCTGGACCGGAGAGATCTGGCTGGCTTATGAATATTCACAGGACGAACGCCTGAAAAAAGCAGGTGAGGTGCAGGTGAAGAGCTTTTTGGACCGTATTGACAATAAGATCGAAGTAGATCATCACGATATGGGATTTCTGTATTCTCCTTCCTGCGTGGCAGCTTATAAGCTGATCGGAAGCAAGGAAGGCAGGGAAGCAGCTATCAAAGCAGCAGATCAGCTGATCACCAGATATCATCCCGTAGGCGAGTTCATTCAGGCCTGGGGCCCCATGGATGCTCCGGAGAATTACCGCCTGATCATTGACTGTTTACTGAATCTGCCTCTGTTGTACTGGGCATCCGATGAGACCGGAGATCCGAAATACCGTGACATTGCGGAGAAACATATTCATACCGCTGTTGCCAATGTGATCCGTGAGGATTATTCTACCTGGCATACCTTCTTTTTTGATATGAAGACGGGAGCACCGGATCATGGTGCCACCTGTCAGGGTTACCGTGACGGATCCGCCTGGGCGAGAGGCCAGGCATGGGGTGTCTACGGTATGGCACTGGCTTACCGCTATACCGGAAGAAAAGAATATATTGATCTGTTCCGGCATGTAACAGAGTATTTTCTGGCACATCTGCCCAAAGATCTGGTACCTTACTGGGATCTGGAATTCACCGACGGGGATGACCAGCCGAGAGATTCTTCTTCCGCTTCCATTGCAGCCTGTGGAATGCTCGAGATGGCGAAATACCTGGAGCCGGAGGAGGCAGAGCATTACATTACACTGGCAAAACAGATCATGCGGTCTGTCTATGTGGGCTATGCCGTAAAGGATCCGAAGGAATCCAACGGACTGGTGCTGCACAGCACCTACTCCAACCATTCTCCTTACAATACCTGTAATCATTACGGCGTGGATGAGTGCAATTCCTGGGGAGATTACTTCTACATGGAGGCACTGACCCGGTTATTGAAGGATTGGAGAGAGTACTGGTAGATTATATTAAATTGATATCATACGAAGCCCATACAGATACGCATGCCTTGATGTAAGGTCTCCGAGTGTGGATTTTCTAAAGAAAAGTGGCTTAGTTTTTCTCATTATGACGGGCCCGCCTACAGTCGACATCCATGTCGACGATCGGCTGACGCGAACATCGTGTTCGCTTTCGCCCTGTTGCCAGACCACTTTTCAAGAAAATCTCACACTCTACGACAAACATCTTCGGCATGGCATCCTGTCTGGGCTTCTGTAAGAAGTATTTCTAATATAGGAATATAGTTACTACGTTTGTTATTTTGGAGGGACTAACTGCATGAACTTACATAGCAAAAAAGATTTTCAGGACTGTATGTTATCGATATTAAATCCGTTAAAGCCTTATTACAGTGAGGAAAAAGCGAGACTGACCCTGGGCGTTACCATGGCACATTATGACATCGGTGCCACATGGATGGAAGCCTTTTCCCGTCCCTTATGGGGACTGGTGCCTTTCTGGGCAGGCGGCGGAAAAGAGCCGGAATTCGAAGAGATCTATCGCAAGGGCCTGACGGCCGGAACCGATGAGAAGAACCCGGAATACTGGGGAGAGTGCACCTCTTTTGACCAGAGATTCGTGGAGATGGCAGCCATTTCCTATGGCATTATGTTTGCCCCCGAAGTGGTATGGGATCCTCTCACGGAAGCACAGAAGGAGAATCTCTGCAACTATTTAAATAAGATCAATGAGCATCCTCTGCCGGTGTGCAACTGGATCCTGTTCGCCGTACTGGTGAACATTGCAATGAAAAAGGTGGGACGCCGGTATAGCCCCGAGATGCTGGAAGAATATCTGGAAGGGCTGGAGACCTTCTATCTGGGTGAAGGCTGGTATCAGGACGGAGATTCCGGTCAGAAGGATTACTATATTTCCTTTGCCATCCATTTTTACAGCCTGATCTATGCCGTGATTATGGAGAAAGATGACCCGGAGCGGGCAAAAAAATACAAGGCGAGAGCCATGGAATTTGCAAAACAGTTTATCTACTGGTTCGATGAAGAGGGTGAGGCCATTCCTTTCGGCAGATCCCTGACCTATCGTTTCTCTCAGGTCAGCTTTTTCAGTGTCTGCCTGCTGGCAGGACTGGAGCCGTTCCCGGTTCCCGTGATGAAAGGTCTGATCGCAAGGCATCTGCGCACCTGGCTGAAGCGTCCGATCTTCGACAGAGATCATGTGCTGACCATCGGCTATGGATATCCGAATCTGACCATGGCGGAGCGGTACAATGCCCCCGGTTCTCCTTACTGGGGCATGAAGGTGTTTGCCTTTTTGTTGCTTCCCGATGATCATCCCTTCTGGAGTGTGGAAGAGGCACCATTGCCGAAGCTGGCACCGGCCTGTCCCCAGAAGTATGCCGATCTGTTTGTCTACCATTACGGCAATCACACCACAGCATTTGCACCAGGCGTCTACAGCCCTAACGGACACGGCCAGATCGTGGCAAAATACGGAAAGTTTGCTTATGATACCCGGTTCAGTATCAGCGTGGCAAAGTCCTGCTACGAGCTGCATGAGAATGCCCCGGACAATATGCTGGCGTTCTGGATCGATGGTTATGTCTATGTGCGCCGGATCTGCGAGGAGTCAAAGATCACGGAGAACGGAGTATGGTCGAAGTGGAGTCCCTATCCCGGCATTACGGTAGAGACCACGATCACCCCGGATGCCGGTGGACATACCAGAGTACATAAGATCACCAGCGAGATTGACTGCGTGGCCTACGACTGTGGATTTGCAGTCAGCAGAGGTGATTTTGAAGAGGTCGGCTTTGCGGAAAAGGTGGACGGTATGTCCGCCCAGGCCAGCAACGAATTCTGCAGTTGTACTGTCAGTGCGGTATTGGATGAAAATACACAGGTTAACGAAGTGGCAGACAAACCGCCCGTAGGCTACATGATCACCGTAGATCCCAACACCAACCTGCTCTACACCAAGACCAAGATCCCGGCAGTGAAATACCACATCCGCAAGGGATCCCAGGAAATCGTCACCAGAGTGGATGCGGAAGTAATCTGAATATATAGAAATTGCAGTGGAGTTTTGCTATTTGCAGGCTCCATTGTTTTTATATGAAATAAAAGTATTATGTATACTGTAAATTGTTGAAACATAAATATTAAAAAAGTATATAGTTGCATAATTTTTTACATTATATGTAAACACTTACAAAAATAATCATAAAAATCATAGAGAAAAAAGGAAGTAAAAAGTAATTTATTGCATTTTGTACAATCTGTCTCATTTTTTATAATAAAGATGTATTGTTATAAATAATTATGGGAGGATTGTATGAAGCAAAAAACATGTAAAGTAGCGAAAACAGTATTGACTCTGTTGCTTTGTGCAGGTCTGACGGCAGGTTCGGTGCCGATAGATGCATTGGCAGCGGATGTACAGTCAGAACAGCCTGTTGGGGGCACAGAGACTGATACAGAAGCCGGAACAGAAGGCAATACGCAATCCACAGGTTCTGTATCTGATGGAAACGTAGTTATAAAGGAGAGAGAAGAAACAGGAACGGAGAGTGGTGCCCCACAGGCGGATTCCGTATCAGAAGGAGACGGAATCGCATTAATAAGCCTGGAAGCTTCCAATACACATATTGCAACTTATACAGGAAAAATTCCGGAAGGAATCACATGGGCTGCAGATGTGACGGTAGATACTTTCAGCAAGTCGTACAGCGTGGTTACGGCAAAGGCGGCGGACGGAACCAGCTATACGGTTGAGGTTGTACCGGAAGGAATTGTATACTTTATTGACAATGTAACATCAGACTTTTCGGAAACTACAACAGAGCCTTATGAAGCAGTAAAGACATTAGCAGGTGACCAGCTGATAAATAAAGTCTATGATCAGCAAAAGACGGCGGATACTGCATGGGGTCTGGTAGATACGGATGCGACAACCAAAAAATATAACAATACGACTACTGATAAAACAACCACCGGTATTTATGGAAATAATGCCATAGGAGAAACGTTGTCTTATGATCTGTATCTGGAGGCAGGCACCTATACTATTACTTCAGGACATAGAGAATGGTGGGACAAAACCCGTCCTATGGATGTGCTGTTAAAAACAGACGCAGGAGAAACAACCATTGGAAGTGTATCTGTTAGCAAAAGTGTAAAAACAGCACAATTTTCTTATACTTTTACGCTGGATACTGCCCAGACGGTTACTTATACCTTAAAGAGTACGGCAAAGCAGGCTCCTGTTTTAAGCTGGCTTGGAGTATCAAAATATATCACAAAGGAATCGGAATATTTTGGACAGGCTCTGGAAGACAATAATCAGCTCACTGTTCTTTCTGATGCTTCCTTAGAAGCAGACAGCGGCACAGGAAAGCAGCTTTCTGTGACAGGTGGCTGGACTAGTGGTGGTATCTCTAAGGCAGGCGCAACCATAAAAAATGCACCTGATTTTTTCCAGAGAAATCAGTTTACATATAATCTCAACTTAAAATACAATTACATACAAGAAGGAACGGGGAGTCGTGCTGCTGTTTTCCTTGGTAATTCCGATTCCACTGCTTTCCGTGTAATTCCGGCAAAGTCCCAGAGTCAGTCTGTGCTGAGAGTGGGTACCAATGCAGGAGCAAAGGATTATCCTCTGACAACGGCTCTTACTGCAGGGGACTGGCATGCGCTTTCTATTGTGTATACCGAGGATGAACAGCAAGGCTATGTGGCATTATACTGTGACGGAGCAAAGGTACTGAATGCCACTGGAATAGGTTTTAAATTAAGTAATACTACCAATCTGGCTGCCGGAATCGGTGCAGCTTATGGAACCAGCTATTTGTGCAACGGTACTTATGACAATATTGTTGTCATGGCAGCAGCAGCAACAGAGGAAGAAGCCATTACGGAAACACAGGCAAGACTGGATGCCATCAAAGGCGCTGTCCAGACAGACGGAAACATAGTGATATCCGGTGCAGATGTTGACAAGGCAACAGCCAATATCAATGGTCTGACTTATAAGGGCTTTGGTATGTTAAATGGTAACAGTACCAGTAACCTGCTGCTGGATTACAAGGCAGAGCATTCAGATCAATACTGGGAAATGATGCGGTATCTTTTCGGTGGAGAATATCCTTTGTTTACCCATATCAAGATGGAAATGGGAAATGACGGAAATAATTCTACCGGAGCAGAAGCCTGTACCATGCGTTATGAGAACGAAGAAGCGGATGCTTCCCGCTCTCCGGGATTTGTCATGGCAGCCGATGCGAAGAAGATCAACCCGAATGTCAAGATCAGTATTTTGCGTTGGGAGATGCCGGCATGGGTTGCTTCCAAATGGAGCAGTGACCGTACCGGTGCAGGATATGAAGCAGTTTATAAATGGTACAAGGAGACCATTTTTGATGCCTATGAAAAATATGGTTATGTCGTAGATTTCGTAGATCCTGATAAGAACGAGACAACAGACCCTAATGAGGACTTTATCAAATGGTTTTCCAACCGGGTAAAAAAAGAAACAGATTTCCCGGACTATATGGATCAGGCAGCGATTGACGCTTATCACAATATCAGAATTATTGCTTCTGACGAGAATAAGACCCTGCAAATCGTACCTTCCATGAGAAGCGACAATGATCTCTACAATGCAGTAGATATCATTGGTTTCCATTATCGTACCAGTGCCACGGAGGATTACATCAAAATGGCGGATGTGGACGACAAGGAGGTATGGTACAGCGAGGGGTGTGCAACCTTTGGTTATACAGAGTTACAGGAAAACAAGACGAGTGAATACGGTGGTGGAACGATCGGAGGATATCAGAGTCCGTTGGCTCTGGCAGACAGCTTTATCAATGCGTTTACCGGATCTCGCAGAACCCACTATATTTTCCAACCGGCTATCGGTTCCTTCTATGAAGGCATCCAGTATGGCCATAAAGAGCTGTTAAGTGCCAGAGATCCCTGGAGCGGTTATATCCATTATGATCCGGCACTGTACATGATTGCACATTTCTCTCAGTTTGCAGTCACCGGATGGGAGGATACCGACCCTTCCCAGAATGAAATCTGGCGTGTTATCACCGGTGCAACCTCCGGATCCTTCGGCTCCAGTGACAATGAGCATCAGACAGCAGGGATGGATGGGAAAGCCAGCTATATGACACTGGTATCTCCGGATAAAAAAGACTTTTCTGTAATTTTTGTAAATAACACAAGAAATCAAAAAACCTTTAAGATTACTGCAAAGGATATGGCAGTAGCCTCCGATGCAACCTTAAAAATATGGACAACCACAACAGATAGCTATTTACAAAAGAGTGATACAGATGCAGAACAGCAGAACGGTTGCTGGTATGTAACAGTTCCGGCTTATGGGATGGTAACAGCAACTACACTGAATACGTCACCTGCAAGAACACCGGAACAAGAAATCCATAACGAGGACAGAACGGTTTTGGATACTGACAGTACCGGACGCAATCAGAATACAACGGATAATGTACTTTATGCGGATGATTTCGAGTATACAGAAGAACCGGAAATGGAACAGTATAATGCCAAAACCGGGAAAACCACCAGTGTAGATTATCTGACAGCAAGAGGCAATGAGCCACGTTACATGTTGGATACGCATGGCGCTTACATTGTAGAGAACGGCAGATTAAAATCGGAACTGACGACCAGTGTGGGACAGTGGAACGGTGGAGAACCTTCAACGATCGTCGGTGATTTCCGTTGGATGGACTATGTTACCACGATAGATGTGCAGATACCGGATGCATCTGCATCGACCTATGCGAGACTGGGTATCCGTACCCAGACAGGCATGAACTGGAACCAGAGCGGCTATACGCTGGAGATTAACGGTGCCGGCTCTTGGAAGCTGTACCGCATAGGCAGTGCTGTAGCAAATGGAACGGTAACAGCCACAACAGATGGCAAATATGAATTAAAGCTGGCAGCCCTTGGCGACATGATTACCGCGTTTATCAACGGAGAACAGGTCACAAGCTATCAGGACGCATCTCCGATGCTGTCCGGTCGCGTCAAGATCAGCAACAACTGGCATCAGGTATATTATGATAACCTTCTCATTGAGAAGATTGCAGGAGGATGTGCTTATGCGTTGTCTATGGTGGATGGACAGGATGACAGCGTAAGCTATGAGGGAAGTTGGACAATCGACAATCCCGGAAGCGGCAGTGCGGACAACTGGTATCGTACCTTGTCTGTATCAGGCGGAAGCGGTGCAACAGTGAGTTTCCCTATCCATGGTGCGGGATTTGCAATTATTGGACCTAACAACGCCGGGACGAAGCTGGATGTCTATGTAGATAACAACCTTGTAGCGGAGAATGTTTCGACCACAGCAGCTGCAAGTCGTTATGAGTCTTACAGCTATAGTGGTCTGAGCCTTGCAGATCATAATATCAAAGTAGTAGTAAAGAGTGGAACCCTGAAAATAGATGCACTGTATGCGTTGGGTGAGACAACCCAGATCGGTGATGATGTGCTTGTCAGCGTAGAAACAAAATTTCCTGCAGCTTATGCAGTTGAGCAGAATCAGACCCTCAAGAATTTGCCGGCTACGGTAGAAGTAAAAACAGGAAATGGAACTGTAGTGACCAAGCCTATCGTATGGAGCAATAATACGGCGGAACATTTCTCGGAAGCTTATGCGACGACCAGTGTCACCGGTGTGGTGCAGGATGGTGTCAACAGCTTCGGAGCAAGTCTCGGAGTGACGATTCCGGTAGAAGTGGTGCCGGAGAATACGGTATATTTTATTGATATGGTAAAGGGAACTCCGGATGCAGATGCAAAAACGGAAGCCTTTGCAGCAGTGAAGGAACTCAGAGGAAGTGCGCTGTTGAACCAGACTGCGGATCAGTTAAAGACCTCCGGCAATAGCTGGGGGCTGGTAGATACTGACGCGGGAACCAAGAGTTACACCGATACTACAGATAAGACAGCAACCGGTATTTACGGGAACAATAACGAATCAGGCGAAACTCTGACCTACGCGCTGACTTTAGATCCCGGTAAATACACCATTACCTCTGCACACAGAGAGTGGTGGGGAATGACCAGACCGATGAACCTGACAGTAACAGTGGATAATATTACACTGGATGCCGGAACGATTCAGGTAGACGGCAGCAATCCGAATGCTGTAAATACTTATTCTTTTGACGTAAGAACCAAACAGACCGTAACCTATACGATCACTGCAACCGGAACACAGGCTCCTGTCATCAGCTGGCTCGTTGTCAGTCGGACCGGAGATGCCGAGGAAATTCAGCCGAATGACAGTATTCCCGGTACATCAGGCAGTGTCATCCGTGATACGAACGGAAAGGCGATGCAGGCACACGGCGGTTCCGCAGCAGCCATGAAAGAAGGAACCGGAGAGGGATGCGTCAATATTGACCTCGATGGTGACGGACAGATCACAGAGGGTAAGACCGTATATCTGTGGTATGGAGAAGATAAGACCAACAACACCAGACCGGTAGATGGTGTAAAATGTTATGTTTCTACCGATCTTTACAACTGGACCGACAAGGGAACAGTACTGTATCTTCAGAGCA
Organism: Waltera acetigignens; assembly: GCF_025567015.1. Lineage (NCBI taxonomy): Bacteria > Bacillati > Bacillota > Clostridia > Lachnospirales > Lachnospiraceae > Waltera > Waltera acetigignens. The sequence continues at coordinate 45,565 of NZ_JAOQJO010000010.1, forward strand.
GCATCCTGCCGATTGAAGAATCCGCAGAGAAAGCAATCACTTCCTCCGCAGGAGCAAATGGAACAGGAACGACCCAGAGTTATCCTGCAATGCAGCTCAGTAATACCAATTTCGAGACTCTGAAGGCATGGGGAAAGCTGTCCGCAGCACCAGAGGGTGTCACCGAAGCGGAATTCCGTGATGTCAAGCTGTTCTTAAGAGCCTATGTCACAGAGTTTGAGAAAGAGCCAACGAGCGCTGAGGATATATCCTGGATTGCAAAGAGTTATGATGAGACAAAGGTAGAGGCAGGTAGCTTCCTGTACCCTGACAGCAAGACCAATGGAACCCAGACCGTATCCAGATTACAGCTTGCTTTCGAGGGAATGTATGGTAATTATTGCATTACTGAGCGACCTAAGATGGTCTATAATGAAAAGACAAAGAAATTTGTCATTATTTTCCATGCAGATGGACCTTTGTACAACAATGAAAAGCTGTACAACTGGGTGAAGAACGGTATGCAGGGCAACTGTGAAGCCAGCAGATACAGCCGCGCTATGGTTGGTTTTGCAACAAGTGATACACCATTCGGACCTTTCGAAGTGGTAAATATGACCCGTATGAATTATGATGAGAGCCTGAATGCACAGCGGTTGGGCGAAGCCAGAGACATGACTGTGTTTGTCGATGATGTGGATGCAAATGCAGACGGAGCAAAGGATGCTTATGTAATCTACTCCAGTGAGATGAATGCAAAGCTGTATGCATCTCTATTGAACAGTGATTATACCGGGCTCGCTGCCAAGGGTAATACAGCGGACAATCAACAGATGGCAGCCCGTCTGGTATCTGACAATAGCAGAGAAGCACCCGCTGTCATGAAATACGATGGTTGGTATTACATGATTACGAGCGGAACGGATGGCTGGAACAGCACCGCACATACCTACTATCGCAGTCAGAACATTCTAAGCGGCTGGGAAAAAGTAGGAAACCCGGCAAAGAATGATACCGGAAAATGTTTTGATACACAGGTGACATATATTATTCCGATTGATGCACCTGCAGGAAAGTTCATTTATATGGGAGACCGTTGGAATGGCAACAAATTGTTCGACAGCCGTACTGTCTGGCTGCCCTTACAGGTAGATGCCACTTCCCATACTATTGCGATTCTGAATCGCACCAACTGGAAGACAGAAGAACTGGAAGATCTGATCCCGGTTGGCATACAGACTGCACTTCCCAAGATCACATGGACGGACGGCAGTAATTTGCCGGAGAAAGTCACGGTAAGCTATAAGGGACAGACTGTGGAGAGTAAGGTTGCCTGGGACAAGAGTTCTTATCAGGTCATCGGCAGAACCACTGTCACCGGTAAACTCATCGATTGCCGGAACGCGGAGATCTCAACAGAAATGCTGGTATGTCCGAAAAATGCAGTTTATTTTGCAAATGCATCGAAAGCACCGGTAAGTGCAGATTATACTTCCATCATGAAACAGCTCGGCAATACATTGTTACATACAGTGGATGTATATGATGGCGCCTACAGTACAGAAACAGGATTTGGATATGTAGGAGCAGAAGGAAAGCTGCGTAACAGCACAGATGACATTTATCAAAGTATGCGTTATGCAACAGACAAGACCCAGAGCATCAGTTATCGGTTTGATCTGGAAGCCGGAAAATATAATGTTTATGTGGGTATGTTTGACCCCTCCAGCTGGTGGGATGGAAAACGCTATGCGGATATCAGTCTGAATGATAAGGTAGTAACAGAGAAATACAATTACCAGAATAATGTAAACGATACTCTTACGTATGAAAATGTAGAGGTAGGCGAAGAAGGAACTCTGACGATAACTATTTCGCCGAATGCAGCTACATCCAGTGCCGTTCAGGTCAGCTTTATTGTAGTGGCAAAAGCGCAGAAGGATGCAGAAGTTACCCCGACTCCGGAGCCTACGGCAAGTCCAAAGCCTACGGCAAGTCCAAAGCCTACGGCAGCACCTACGGCAACGCCCTCAAACGATTCCAATCATGAGGATGACAAGGACAACAACACCTCGAATTCTCCTGTGGCAGCAACCGCAACTCCGGTTCCGGTAGCAACAGCAAGACCTGTTCGTCCTACAGTGGGTGCAACACCAAGTGATATGGTAAATGCGACACCGACCGTTCCGGCAACAACACAGAAGACAGAAAAAACAGGAGCAACCATAATCAATGCAGCCGGTGAGGCTGAGGCAATCGGATGGAAGGATATCCTTGAAAATATTCGTCAGAATGTAAGTGATAGCAGCAATAAAGAGATCTATATTGTGGCAGGCAGCGACACCGTTGTTCCTGCAGAAGTATTGCAAAGCGTAATGGGAAGCAACCTGTCTCTGAGAATCGAAATCGAGGAGGAACTGGCATGGATCATTGAAGGACGGGAGATCACAGAAAATGTAGGAGATATTGATTTCGGAATCCTTAGGTCAGCGGATCGGATTCCTGCTGAACTGATAACACAGACGACACAGGGACATGATTATATTCCTTTGTCACTGGTACACGACGGAAGCTTCGGCATGACCGCAAAACTGTCAGTCCGTCTTGGTACAGAGAATATCGGTAAATATGCAAATCTCTTCTACTATAACCCTGACAATGCAGCAATGGAGTTAGTTGCGTTCGGTCAGGTGGCAGACAGCGGATGGGTTGAACTCAACTATGAGCATGCCAGCGAATATCTGCTGGTTATGGCTGACGAGCCTATGGATGTAGAGAATCTGTCCAAGGATGCTTCGTCGGAAGCAGTTTCCGCAGAAAATGACAACACAGAGAGCCAGAACCGTAATCACAGCAAAGCAGGAAAAATTTGGATTCCTATTGTGATTGTAATAGTATTGACAGGATGTGCTGCAGGATATTTCTATCTGCGTAAGAAAAAGTAAAAGAGTATATATATTCTGTATGATCTAACATTAAAAACCGGCGAAATCTTATTTGACATGGCTGTCATTAAGATTTCGTCGGTTTTTTGTATACGGTAGGTTATGCAGGATTTTAAAATCACGAGACATCATTGATAAGATTGGGTTCAGTAGGATACAGAAAGTTGTATTACTTTGCGGAGTAAAACAAGAAAAGACAGAAAGAAGTATCTGCAAATAAGAAGTATATAAAATGTTTAGATTTGGACAGTAGAAATAAAAACGTTTTTATGCTATCATGCATATAACAGTAAGAGGTGATAGCTATGAAAATAGAACGAATTGATGACAAGACAGTAAAGTGCTTCCTGTCCAATGAAGAATTGGAAGAGTACGAGATTGATTATAAAGATTTTGTGGTCCGCAGTGAAAAAGCCAAAGAGGTTGTGCAGGAGATTATCGAGCAGGCCGAGGAAGAGGTGGGCTATAAGCCGCCGAAGTATGCTTTTGACCTACAGATCATGATGGTACCGGATGAAGGATTGATGCTGGTATTTTCCGAGAAGGAACCGCTGGAGAATAAAAACGGTGCACAGCTGTTACAGGCGTTGCAGGAGATGAAGCGTGTCTTCGAGGAGAAAAAGGCAGAGATCGGCGCTACGCTGGGAAAACAGGCGAAGGAAGAAACGGAGAACAATGCCGGGAAAAATAAGAAAGCAAAGGGAAAAGCAGAGGAAGCGGCAAAGCCCCAGTTTGCAATTTTTGCCTTCCGCAATATCGGCAGAGTGATCGAATATGCCGCCGTATTACCGGCGAACCTGCGGATCAACAGCACGTTGTACCGGATGGAAGACGGCACCTGCTATGTCTATGTGCAGAAGGGCGGTGCGTCCTACGAGCGCTACAGCAGAGCCTGCATCCAGGCTATGGAATTCGCAGCGTTGTATGCCGCAGACGAGCAGAAGATAAGATATCTGGAAGAACACGGTGAATGCCTGATCCGGGAGAAAGCACTGAAGAAACTGCGTGCATAATACTGCACCATAGGAATCTGCATGACTGCTTGTAGATTAAGCAGATTCAGGATATGCTCCATGGGGTATCTCCCGCTACCTTCGCCATATCCTCCGGCAGAGGTGCTGTGAACTGCATTTTCTCCCCGGTGATGGGATGGACAAAGGACAGCTTCCAGGCATGCAGTGCCTGACGCTGTATCAATGCCATATCGGGATTGTACAGATAATCTCCGATCAGGGGATAACCCAGGTATTTCATATGAATCCGTATCTGATGGGTGCGGCCGGTCTCTAAAATGAGAGAGACCAGGCTGTGCCCGTTTTTTTCGTCCAAAACCCGGTAATGGGTAACAGCGGATTCCCCTTTTTCAAAATCCACACAACGCTCAATGATAGAACCTTCTTTTCGCCCTAAAGGTGCGGTAATCGTACCCCCAGAAGGCAGCACAGAGCCTTTTACAATGGCAAGGTATTCCCGTGTGATACCGGAACTTGCCTTGTTGGCGATCATGGTGGACAGCATTCCGGCGCTGACATAATGCTTGGCTACGATGGTCAGTCCGGAGGTATCCCGGTCCAGACGATTAATACAGCGGAACACAAAAGGACAGTTCTGCTGTGCAAAATAATAGGCAAGACTGTTTGCCAGGGAATTGTAATAATTGTTCATGGAAGGGTGGATCGGCATGCCTGCCGGCTTATTGATCACCATGAGATCCTCGTCCTCGTAGATGATATCCAGCGGCAGCTCCACCGGTGGGATTTTTTCCGAGGAGTGTTCCTCGTGGATATGCAGCGTCAAGGTATCTCCCGGCTGCAATATATGATTCATGAAGCAGGGAATCCCGTTTGCCTGCACGGCGGTGGGGTCTTTTTTTAACTGCACCAGATTCTGGGAAGAAAACCCTTTCTGCTTCAGGAAATGGCTGACCGGCAGGGGGGATATGAAATGATCTGTTGTATAGGTTAATGTACGTTCCATAAAAATTGTGCTTTCTAAATTATTATTTATGATACATAACGATGGTATTTTTCATACTCTCTTTGCTTGGGCGGCTATCGTGATCAAATTTGCGGTACAATTTATCCACGGCGGCTGCTTTATACGGGTGAACTTATTGTATCATAACACAATTCCCACGTTGTAATAAACAGCTATTCTCAGGATCGGGCAAAATCGGACAGTCCAGGGAGCAAATAATGTCATTTCAGAAGCAGATTATGTTTTCTATAATATCGTTAAAAGCACAAGTTTGTGCTTCTGCAAGCACAGATTATGAAAAAGCTGATGCCCGAAGCAGAGGAATATTGCGACAGAGATTGGGTAACAGAGCAGATTTGCAACGAAAATAATGAGTGAGAAAGGTATGGTGGTTAGTATGGAAAAATACGCATGGCGCGGAAAAATTGTACCGGGAATGCAGGAAGAATATAAGAAGAGACATGACAATATCTGGCCGGAGATGAAGGAAGTTCTGGCAAACGCAGGGATAGTGAATTACTCCATCTGGATGCAGGGCGAGGAGCTGTTCGGCTATTATGAATGTGAAAAGGGTGTAGAGTACGCTGCAAAAGTGCAGGCGGAGAGCGATGTGGTAAAAAAATGGGATGAGTATATGAAAGACATTCTGATCATGGAGAAGGATCCTGTTACAGGAGCACAGCCGCTTCTTACACAGGTATTCAGTTTCAGATAAGGGAGGCTGTGGATATCTTATGGAAAAATATTATCTGGCCGTGGATATCGGTGCTTCCAGTGGACGACATATTTTGGGACGCCTGGAGAACGGCAAAATAGAGCTGGAAGAGATCTATCGTTTTGAGAATGGCATGGATCATAAGGACGGAAAGCTTCTGTGGGATGTGAACCGTCTGTTCGGCGAGATCGTTGCCGGCATGAAAAAATGCAAAGAACTGGGAAAGATCCCGGTGAGCATGGCTATTGACACCTGGGCTGTGGATTATGTTCTGTTAGACGAAAAGGATCAAATTCTGGGTGATACTTACGGTTATCGTGATCACCGCACGGATGGCATGGACGCGGAGGTGGCGAAGATCCTGCCGGAGACCGAACTGTATGGAAAAACAGGTATCCAGAAGCAGATTTTCAATACCGTTTATCAGCTGATGGCAGTAAAGCAGCAGACTCCGGAGCTTTTACAGCAGGCAAAGACACTTCTCATGTTGCCGGATTACTTCGGTTTCCGTCTGACGGGCAATAAATTGTCGGAGTACACGAACGGTTCCACGACACAGCTGGTGAATCCCGATACCTTCCAGTGGGATAAGGAGCTGATCCGTAAGCTGGGTTACCCGGAGGATATTTTCCTGCCGCTGCAGATGCCCGGAACGAAAGTGGGCCAGCTGCTTCCGGAGATTCAGAAGGAAGTAGGATTCGATCTGGAAGTGGTACTGTGCGGAAGCCATGACACCGCATCGGCCGTAATGGCAGTTCCTCAGACAGAAGGAGACGGCATTTATATCAGCTCGGGAACCTGGTCTCTCATGGGAATCGAATCCCTGAAACCGGTCATTACAGAGGATGCCGCAGCGGCCAACTTTACCAACGAGGGCGGTTACGATCACCGGTTCCGTTTCCTGAAAAATATTATGGGACTGTGGATGATCCAGTCCGTAAGACACGAATATAACGATGCATACTCTTTTGCACAGCTGTGCAATATGGCGGAGGAAAGCAAGGAGTTCCCTTCCAGAGTGGATGTGAATGACCAGAGTTTTCTCTCTCCGGACAGCATGGTGGAAGCCATCAGACAGTACTGTCATAAGACAGGACAACCGGTACCGGAGTCCGTGGGAGAGCTGACTTCCGTAGTATACCGCAGTCTCGCACAGTCCTACGGAGAGACCGTAAGAGGTCTGGAGAAGATCGCCGGGAAGACCTATGACAGCATCCATATCATCGGGGGCGGTTCCAATGCAGCATATCTGAACCAGTTGACAGCGGATGCTACGGGCAAGACCGTATATGCGGGTCCCGGTGAGGCAACCGCTATCGGCAACCTATTGGCGCAGATGATCCATGCAGGAGATCTTGCAGATCTGAAGAGTGCCAGAAAATGTGTCCGGGAGTCTTTTGAAATTAAGACATTTGCTCCGGCAAAGTAATAAAAAGCGGCTTGCGAATGCGCAGGCAAAGCGGTTACTTAAAACGTGACCTTAAGAAAAGGAGGAAATTATAAATGTTAGTAAACACAAAGGCAAAGATCGGTGTATTTTCCATCGCTCTGGGAGCATATCTGCCCCAGTTCCCCCAGCTGGTGCCTAATTTTGAGGCACAGTATGAGGATTTCAAGAAGACGATTCCCGATACTGTAGATATCGTTGATGGTGGCATGGTGACCACCAAGGAACAGGCTATGGCAGCAGGTGATAAATTCCGTGCTGCAGACGTAGATCTGGTATTCCTGCAGTTGCTGACCTATGCAACTTCCTATAACGTACTTCCCGCGATCCGTGATCTGGATGTGCCTGTAGTATGTATCAATGTGCAGAAGAAGCTGGCGCCGGACTATGCCAATACCGATATTCCCATCTGGCTGGGTGACCTGTATGCCTGTGGTGCCGTAGGTGAGGCTGTGGCAGACCTGGAGCGTGCAGGCAAGAGACATGCTGTAATCACTGGCGTGGTAGAAGGCGGCGACCCCGAGGTGGCAGCTCAGATCGAAGATTGGTGTAAGGCAGCTCAGGTCCGCAGACGTTTCCGTCAGACCAATATTGCCCAGATCGGCCGCCCTTATCCCGGAATGATGGATCTCTATATCGATGAGACCAACCTTTACAACAGAATGGGCCTGTATACCAAGCAGTTTGACTGGGAAGATATGTGGGCTATTGCAGATGATATTACCGATACCGAAGCTATTAAGGCGAAGGCACAGGACATCATCGATACCTTCGAAGTAGAGGGTGGCGCTACCGCAGATGACGAAGATATTCTGGATATGGCAAAGCATGTGCTTGCTTTCGAGCAGTGGGCGAAGGATGAAGACTTAAGCATGATCGCCTCCCATTATGCCGGTAAGGCACAGGGAGTAGCCGGTAAACTGGATTCCATGCTGATCCCTGCATTTTCCATGCTGATCAAGCAAGGTACCGCATGTGCCGTAGAAGGTGATATGAAAGTTGCCATGGCAATGTCCATTCTGAAGACGATCTCCGGTATGGGACAGTTGTCCGAGATGTACTCTATTGATTTCAACGAGGATATCTGCATCATCGGTCATTCCGGATCCGGCGATGCGGATATCTCTCTGGCACATAAGCCCACCATGAAGATCGTTAAGGTATTCCACGGCAAGGTAGGCGGCGGATATCTGACTCAGTTCTATCCTCCCGTAGGCCCGGTGACCTATCTGGCTATCACGCAGGATAAGGACGGCAACTTCAAGTTCGTTGTGGCAGAAGGCGAGAATCAGCCCGGCCCGATCTTCACTTTCGGTGACACCAATATGCGTACCAAATTCTCAATCCCCTGCAGAGAGTTCGTGAACCGTTGGAGCGAGGCAGGCCCTACCCATCATATGGCAGCAGCTGCCGGCAGACATATTGACACGATCCTGAAGGTTGCTAAAATATTAAATGTGCCGGTAGATATCATTACCAGATAATAGCATTTGTGTAGAAAATGCTTATAATTTTGAAAATTATGTCTGCGGCCGGGAGGTTGCAGACGATAGAAAGGTTAGGTATTATCATGAAATTTTTAGATGCAGAATTTGTACAGGGATTTATCAGAATGGCAGATGACGGCTGGCAGCAAGGCTGGCATGAACGTAACGGCGGCAACCTGTCTTACCGTGTGAAGCCGGAAGAGGTAGAACTGGTAAAGGAGAACTTTGAGCCGAAGGAGTTCCAGCCCATCGGCACCACAGTTCCCGCACTGGCAGGAGAGTATTTCCTGGTGACCGGCAGTGGCAAATATTTTCGTAATGTCAGCATTAAGCCGGAAGATTCTATCTGCATGATCGAACTTGATGACAAGGGTGAGAATTACCGTATCGTATGGGGTCTGGTAAACGGGGGCAGACCTACCTCCGAGCTCCCCAGCCACCTGATGAATCTGGAAGTGAAGAAGCTGCAGGATCCCGACTACCGTGTGGTATATCATGCACATACCACCAATATCATTGCGCTAACCTTCGTGCTTCCTCTGGAGGATAAGGTATTCACCAGAGAACTGTGGGAGATGGCAACCGAGTGCCCCGTAGTATTCCCGGATGGTGTGGGCGTAGTGCCCTGGATGGTACCGGGCGGCAGAGAGATCGCAGTAGCTACCTCCGAACTGATGAAGAAATACGATCTGGCCATCTGGGCACATCATGGAACCTTTGCCGCAGGCAAAGACTTCGACCTGACCTTCGGTCTGATGCATACCGTAGAAAAATCCGCAGAAATTCTGGTGAAGATGTTGTCCATGCAGCCGAATAAGAGACAGACCATTACCCCCGATGATTTTCGCCATCTGGCAAAGGACTTCGGTGTGACCCTTCCGGAAAAGTTCTTATATGAAAAATAACGATCCGAGGGACACACGAAGGAGCCTCGAACCGTTATATCTTGAATGCCTGACGTTATCGGCGCGATTTTAAACGCGCCTCGTTAGGTGTCATATCATACATTTTTTTGAACTGTTTGTAGAAGAAGTTCTGATTCTCATAGCCTACAGACAGGGCAATCTCAGACACCGGCAGCGCGGTGTGGGACAGCTGATTCATAGCGACTCGCATACGCTGCCGTGTTTGTATTTCCTTAAAGGTAGTGCCGGAATATTTTTTGATCATACGGCTCAGGGAAGAGGGGGTGTACCCAATCTGTGCAGCCAGTTCGTGAAGAGTCCCGGTATCATAATGCTCCGCCAGGTATCTGCGTACCACCACCATCAGGACATTGCTCTGCTCATCTTTCTGGTCTAATAAAATATTTTCCGCATTGCTTAAGATATGCATGAACAGCAGGGCAAAGGTGTGTTCCGAGAGCTTATGCCAGTTCTGAGGCTGCTGTAACAGAAGGAAGACCGCATTGTGGATGAGGTTCTGGATGCAGGGATTGTCGGAGACGGTAAAGTACAGATACTGACCGACACAACTGTCACCTTCCAGCGCATTGATGATAAAATCCGCCAGAATATTATCCTTGTTGATCAAAGTCAGGATATTCTGGAAATAGGCGGGGCGGATGATGATGTTAATGCCCAGATCTTCCTGGCCGCAGGCTATTACCGCATGTTCGATATGTTGGTTCATAAATAGAAGTTCCCCGGGGCGGAGACAGATCTCTTCTTCATTTATGACATGTGTGACAGAACCGGAGAGACAATAAAAGATCTCCACGTAATCATGTTTATGCTTTGGAAAATCCACAAAGCGGGTGTGGCGACGCAGAGTAATATCATCTTCGGAGTGTTCCAAAAATTTATCACTCTCTACTACAAAATCCTGTTTGCTGGTGTAGAGATTCTTCTGAACGGCAATATTACCGTCTAAAATCTGTTGTTCCTCCGGTGTGATATAGGCCGGATCCAGAAAACCGTTCTCATACATATCGATCGTCATTCCTTTCAGCAACCCGCAATTTTGAACTGCGGGCAGGTTTTTCGACTGAGTTTATTTTACAGGAAAGAGACAAAAACCTCAAGATGTGTGCAAAAAGTGATTCTGCATTGCACGTGTCATTTTTGTGTTGTATATTAATAATGATTGTGAACAATAAGCAGCTTTGCACCGGCAGTCCAAAGTGTGCAGGTTGTGGAAAGATATGAGGATTTGTATGGCAGATACCACAGTTAAAAAGATCATCTGCAGTTCCTGTGGGGCAGAATTTGAGGATACCCTTCCGAAGTGTCCCTATTGCGGAAGCCTGAATTACAAGGGCGCCGAAGCGGAATATCTGGGGAAACTGGAAAGCATGCGGCAGGATATGCAGCAGTTGGAGCAGGTACCGGAGAAGGAACTGAAGAAAAAACTGAAAAAGAAACAGAAATTTGTGATTAAGCTTCTGATCTTATTGGCGGCATTGGCAGCGATACTTGCGGTAATTGTGTTCCGGGTGCGGTATATAGAACCCAGGGATGCCAGAGCGGATTATCTGTGGGAAAAAGAGAACTTTCCGATACTGGACCGTCTCTATCAGGAGAAGGATCTGGAAGCACTGATGGATTTTTATGAGCAGGCTGTCGAAGAGAACAGAACCATAGACCGATGGGAACACAGTGGTATTTTCCGCTGGCTCATGAGCTGTCGGGATGCGAGGGAATATCTGGCACTGGAGCAGAGTGGAGAGACTTTGAATGAGTATCAGCAGGCATTGCTGCTGGATGATTATTGGATGATGCGGGGACTGGACTACAGCGAGGTCATTCTGACGGAGAAAGACAGGGAGTATATCCGTCCTTATGTGGAAGCAACCCTGAACAGTCTGGCAGACCGTTATACGTTTACCGCAGAAGAAGAGAAAAAATTCGAGGATAGTCTGCGAAATAATTACGGTTATCCCAGATATGAGGATTGCGAGGAATACATTAAGAAGCATAACGAATAGGAAAGGATCATAAAAGCAATGATGAAATGTAAATATTGCGGGGGCAATCTGACATTGGAGCAGGCATATTGTCCGCATTGCGGAAGACCGAATGAAGAAGCCGCACAGCATGTCAAAGACATGGAGCATTACAAGAGCAACTTTGAGGATACCAAAAGTGATGTCTATGAAGTGGCGGAGAAAAATACGGAGATCATGTCACATATGATAATCATCACAGTGCTGGTGATCCTGTGTGTGGTGGTGTTTGTAGTATCTGCACGTAGCTGGAGCATCCACAGAGGCTTGCTGCAGTTTGATGCAGGGATCCGGCAGAGCAGCTATATGAAACAGATGGAACAATATCTGGAAGATGAGGATTACATAGGTTTATCAGCTTTTTGCGACAGGCATTACATCCGGCCTTATAGCAGTAATAATAATTATGAAAAATATCAGCTGCTCATGGAAGCCAGCGGAGCGTATCGTTACTTTTATGAAAGTCTGATGAAGGCAGTTACTATCAACTCTGGCAATGTATCCATACTTCCTGGTCTGTATGAAGATATTTCGGATTATTACGAGCAGCTGGAAAGGATTCTGCATCCTGTGGATAATGATTATAGGGCAAAACAATATCGGGAACTGCCGGAGGAGCAGAAGGAAGCCATTCTCCGGATGGAAGAGAATGAGAAGGCACTGCTGCAGACCTATTTTGGCATGACCCCGGAAGAGGCAGAGAATTTCGGTACGATGTCAAATGCACAAAAAATCTTATTCCTGGAAGAAAAAGGCGAGGTGATGGGTTATGGTAAATCTGAAGAGTAAGCTGGAACAGGCACAGAAGCAGAGAGGCGCGCTGCTTGTGATGAATCTGGTGATCATAGCCCTGTGCCTGCTATTGTTTTGGGGAACCATTCATATGTTCCGGCAATTAAATGACGCCTTTTCCCGTCCTGCGAAGACCAACTGGATGGAGAATAATGTACAGAGTGAAAACTATGCTTATTTAGTAGTAAATTATCATGAGGATATGGTGTACGGCGGCTTGCTGTCCGGAACGAAAAAGGAATGCTATGGTGTGGCGAGATATTTTGAGGCGGCGTCCATGTATAAGGCATTTCTTCAGACCGGCGATACAGAACGTGCCACCAGAGAAAAGGAGAAGATGGATGCCGCATATGAAGAAATGGGTGACTGGAATATTGCAGCGGACAGCATCCGGGAAAGACTTGGACTGGACTGACAGATTTGCTGTAGGAATACCTGCGATATTACTGGCAACCTGTCAGACAGTGGGATGCCGGATCAGTATAGAATACCATACTTCCGTACATAGAACGATGCAGTCTTGGCTGGAACAGGTTCCTATAGCAGGTTGGATTTTGTGGTGGATAGCAGAGACATTACTTTTTGGACAGATGCTGCGATGGCTGTTTGTACATGCAGGGAGAGATAAGGCAGTTCAGGAGGATGGTATCGGGAAAGGTATCGGAAAGAGAATATTTTTGATTTTTGCAGGATTGTTGATAGCCTGGCTGCCGGTGCTTCTTTCCAATGATCCCGGATTTTATAATTATGATATTTACGGGCAGGTGCCTCAGGTGATGTATCCGGAGGTGCCGTATAATACACACCATTCGTTACTCAGCACGTTGGTCATGGGAGGCGTTATCACATTAGGATACCGGATATTCGGGACGATGGAGAAGGCAGTATTTCTGCACTCCTGCTTCCAGATGACACTTTGTGCGGCGGCCTTTTCCTACAGTCTGGATTTCTGGTATCGGCGATTGAATAGAAAATGGCTGTTGGGAGTCGGATTTTGTTTTTATGCTTTTCTGCCGACGATTGCCTTGTTTTCCGTCAGTACGACCAAGGATGTGGTATGCTCTCTGGCACTTTTTATTGCATTTCACCTGTTGTATGAATTGTATGAGAATACGGAGGGATTTTTTCGGAAGAAAGAGAAAATCGCAGCATTATCGTGCAGCCTGATCGTGGGAGCGCTGTATCGGAAAAATGTAATTTATGCGGTTTTTCTTTATCTGGTGTTGTGCGCGGTTTTCTGTAAAAAGCAGAAAAGAAAGATCATTTCACTGTTTGCGGGAACGATTCTGCTGACCATGCTATTGTCTGTGGGAATGGAAACTCTGCTCCATGCGGAAAAAGGTTCCGCGGTAGAGGCTCTGTGTGTACCGCTCCAGCAGATTGCAAGGGTATATACAGATAAGGGAGAAGCGGCGTTTGACAGTGAGGAATTGCAGCTGCTGGATCAGATCATGGACAGAGAACAGTGGTCACAATATAATCCGTTTCTGGCAGACCGGATCAAAAATTATGTGAATAATGAAGAACTTCTTCAAAATAAGTGGGAGTATCTGAGACTATGGTTCCGAAAAGGATGGCAGTATCCGGGATGTTATCTGAGAGCCTTTCTGGATAATACGTATCAGGCCTGGTATCCGGGGACATCGGTTGTGGATGATCCGGACGGTGATATTTATTACTTTGATTTCGAGGGAAGAAATGTACTGGAAATGAAGACGATCAGTTCCCGGCTGACAGAATTTTATCGTAAGATATCGCTGGAATATTATTACCAGAAAATTCCGGTGATCCGTGCGTTGTTTGCAATCGGCACCTATTTCTGGCTGGCAGTGATCCTGTTTTTCTACGGCATCCGGCGGAGGAGGGCAGAGATATGGAACAGCTGGCTGCTGGTTCTGGCACTGTGCCTTACGGTCTTTCTGGGTCCCATATCCCTGGTGCGTTATTATCTGCTTTTATTTTATGCAGCTCCGGCAGGTATCTTCTTATTAGCAGATAGAACTTGACAAATCCCGGAAGCATGCACTACAATTACTTGCATACGACAATGACGATGAAAAGGATCAGTACGATCGGAAAGCATCCCAGAGAGAGGGGAAGGACACGGTGACGTGCGGCTGGGAACCCCTTATGACAGAGGATCGGAAACCTCCCTTGGAGTCCTGTGCGAGACGCAATGTACCTGGAAGCGGCGAAGCACAGCGTAGAACCGGCGTTAACGGTGACAGAGCAGGATACATATTTGTATCAATCAGGGTGGTACCGCCGAGTGATCGGTCCCTTTTTCGGGAGCGATGACCCGGCGTTTTTCGTTTCCGTAGATCGTATGAGCAGTTTATTTTCAGAAAAAGAAAAGGAGAGAGAAAATGGCAGACAAGAAAATGGTAGAAGCGATCACTTCCATGGAAGAAGATTTCGCCCAGTGGTATACCGATGTAGTGAAGAAAGCAGAGCTGTGTGATTACACCAGCGTAAAAGGATGTATGGTAATTAAGCCCGCAGGCTATGCGATCTGGGAGCTGATCCAGAAGGAGCTGGATGCACGATTCAAAGCAGTAGGAGTACAGAATGTATATCTTCCCATGTTCATTCCTGAGTCCCTGTTGGACAAGGAGAAGGATCATGTAGAAGGCTTCGCACCCGAAGTAGCATGGGTTACCCAGGGAGGATTGAATGAGCTTCCTGAGAGACTCTGTGTCAGACCTACTTCAGAGACCCTGTTCTGTGATTTCTATAAGAATGACATCCATTCCTACAGAGACCTGCCTAAGGTATACAATCAGTGGTGTTCCGTGGTACGTTGGGAGAAGGAGACCAGACCTTTCCTGCGTTCCAGAGAGTTCCTGTGGCAGGAAGGACATACCGCACATGCTACTGCAGAAGAATCTCAGGAGAGAACTCTGCAGATGCTGAATGTATATGCGAAGTTCCTGGAGGAGGTTCTGGCTATCCCCGCGATCAAGGGACAGAAGACCGAGAAGGAGAAATTCGCAGGTGCAGTTGCAACCTATACGGTAGAAGCGCTGATGCATGACGGCAAGGCACTGCAGTCCGGTACCAGCCATAACTTCGGTGACGGTTTCGCCAAGGCTTTTGGCATCCAGTTCGCAGACAAGGACAATACTTTAAAATATGTACATCAGACCTCCTGGGGTATGACCACCCGTCTGATCGGAGCACTGATCATGGTACACGGTGATAACGAAGGTCTGGTGATCCCTCCCCGTGTGGCACCCATCCAGATCTGC
Source organism: Waltera acetigignens (assembly GCF_025567015.1). Lineage (NCBI taxonomy): Bacteria > Bacillati > Bacillota > Clostridia > Lachnospirales > Lachnospiraceae > Waltera > Waltera acetigignens. The sequence continues at coordinate 61,099 of NZ_JAOQJO010000010.1, forward strand.
ATTGTACCCGTTATGCAGAAAAAGGAAGGCGTTCTCGACAAGGCGTATGAGCTGAGAGACCGCCTGGCGAAGAATTTCCGTGTCAAGGTAGATGACAGTGACAAGACCCCCGGCTTCAAGTTCGCAGAGGCTGAGATGAGAGGTTATCCGATTCGTGTGGAGATCGGGCCTAAGGATATCGAGGCAGGCAAGTGTGTGATCTGCCGCCGTGATACCAGAGAGAAGACCGAGGTAGCTCTGGAGGATCTGGAGACCAAGGCAGCCGAGATCCTGGAGACCATGCAGAAGGAAATGCTGGAGAGAGCAAGAGCACATCGTGACAGCCATACTTATGTGGCACATAACATGGAAGAGTTCGAGCAGATCTTCAACGAAAAGTCCGGATTTGTCAAGGCTATGTGGTGCGGATGTCAGGAATGCGAAGACAAGATCAAGGAAAAGCTTGCTGTTACCAGCCGCTGCATGCCTTTTGAACAGGAACAGATCGCAGATACCTGCGTATGTTGTGGAAAACCTGCGAAAAAGATGGTATACTGGGGAAGAGCATACTAAGATAATATGTAACTATTCAGAGCTATGTAAATATCGTCAAATATTCGTCGAATGCTGGCATTCGTAAGAATATTTTATGATATTTATAGGGCGAAGTAACCACATGAGCAAAAAAGAAGCTCCATAGGAGCGTTTTGCGAATGGGGTTCTGCATAGTTATGTAAATATTAATAAGGCAGATGAAGACGCAGGCCGGTAGTATTGCTACAGGGTCTGCGCCTTATTTTTCAATGATAATGCTCGGAAATGAGGAAAAAGATGATCTATAATACATTTGAAATGCATCAGGAGGGATCCCTTCCGGGAGCACATTTAGTTACCTATATTCAGGAGTATTCGGAGGCAATGGCAATTAACGACAGACCTCTGATCCTGTTGTGCCCGGGAGGCGGCTATACCAGAACCTCCGACAGAGAGGCGGAGCCTATGGCACTGAAATTCCTGGCCATGGGATATCATGCGGCAGTGCTGCGCTATTCCTGCGCTCCAGCGGAATATCCTACTTCCTTAAAGGAACTGGCTTACAGCATCAAGCTCCTGCGGGAGCATGCGAAAGAGTGGCACATAGATCCTCACAAGATTGTAGTGGAGGGCTGCTCTGCGGGAGGACACCTGGCAGCCAGCCTTGGGGTGCTCTGGGATGAAGATTTCCTGGCAGAGAGCCAGGGACTTTCGGCATCCGAGCATGAGCTGCTACGTCCAGACGGACTGCTGTTATGCTATCCGGTCATCACTTCCGGAGAGTTTGCCCACAGAGGATCTTTTGAGAATCTGTTAGGCAGCAGACAGGAGGAGCTGGGAGAGAAGCTGTCCCTGGAGAAACAGGTAACAAATAAAGTGCCGAAGACCTTCATCTGGCATACCTTTGCGGATCAGTCGGTACCGGTGGAAAATTCCCTGCTGTTCGTCAGCGCTCTCCGCAGAGCCGGAGTGCCCACGGAATTCCATATGTATGAAAAGGGAGCGCACGGACTGGCACTGGCGGATAAGCTGACAGAGACCAACGATGGCAGAGCCGTACAGGAGGAATGCACCTCATGGATCCGGCTGGCGCATACCTGGCTGGAAAGCCTTTTTGCAGGAGATGTGGAAGACGGACTGCACGCACAGGGCAGAGAATGGTAAGAATAGTAATAAGAGAAAATGAAAAACGCAAGGAGCAGTCATGGAACAGGCAGATACGATCATTCAGATCCCTCATTTCTACGGAAGTCTGAAGGGAATGCAGAACAAATTTGATAAATATGCAAGGCAGGATGCGTTCACCGGATCCACCAGAGAGGAATGGGAAGCCTGGAAGGAGACTTCCAGAGAGACATTAAAAGACCTTCTGGGGTGGAAATACATGGAGACCTGTGATCTGGCCCCCCGCGTGGAAGAAGTCGTGGAGCTGGAGAACGGCATCCGTCGGGAAAAAGTGATCCTTCAGGTAGAGCCGGAAGTGTATATGCCTATGTATATACTGATCCCGCCGAAGCAGAGCGAAGAGAAGCAGAAATGTTTTCTTGCCCTTCCGGGGCATCAGGGAGCAGGTAAATTCAGCGTGGCAGGACGCAATGATATTCCCGCGGTAAAACGGATGATCGAATTCTACCATTATGATTACGGTATGCAGCTGGCGAAGCGTGGTTATGTGGCAATCTGTCCGGACTGCAGAGGCTTCGGAGAACGCAGGGATGAGGCATTGCAGAAAGGAACGGATGAGAAGTCCTTCCTGACCAGTACCTGTTTTCATTTGGCACACATGGCTGAGCCCTTGGGAGAGACCGTGGCAGGTATGTGCACCTGGGACGCTTCCCGGCTGATTGATTATGTATACGAACGGGGCGAATGGGATACTGATGATTTAGGCGTCGTGGGATTTTCCGGCGGTGGTATGCAGACGCTTTGGATCTCTGCTTTGGATGACCGTGTGAAAAAATGTATCATCAGCGGATATCTCTATGGATATCGTGACGCATTGTTATTACTCAACGGTAATTGCAGCTGTAATTATGTTCCCCATCTGTGGGAACACTTTGATATGGGAGATATTGCATCGCTCATTGCGCCGAGACCGCTGGCGGTCCAGTCCTGCCGGGATGACCATCTGAATGGTCCCAGAGGACTGGTGAATGTAACGGAGCAGCTAGATATTGTGCGGAAGGCTTACAGCCTGTACGGAAAAGAGGAATACCCGATCCACGATGTCAGAGAGGGAGACCACTGCTGGCATGAAGAGGTATTGGATATCGCACTGCCAAGACTGTAAGATATTTATAACCCCTGTTAATAGTTACAAAATATGGAGGAACGTATGGAATATATCGTTCTGGATCTGGAATGGAATCAGAGTAACACCGGCAAAGAGGATGCTGTGGAGAAGCTGCCTTTTGAAATCATAGAGATCGGTGCCATCAAACTGAATAAAGAACGTGTCATGGTCAGCGAATTCAATGAACTGATCAAGCCACAGGTCTACCATGAGATGCACAAGATCACCAGCAAACTGATCCATATTCAGATGCAGGAGTTGGAGCGTGGGAGGCCGTTCCCTGAGGTCGGAGGAGATTTTGTCAGATGGTGCGGACAGGAGGAGTATCTGTTCTGTACCTGGGGCACGCTGGATCTGACGGAGTTACAGCGGAATATGGCATATTATGAGATGCCGCTTCTGGCACCGGGACCGCTGCCCTATCTGGATGTGCAGAAGCTGTTCGCCATTGCCTATGAGGAGCGCAAGATCCGCAGAAATCTGGAATATGCCATTGATTTTCTGCATATTGAGAAGGATATTCCCTTCCACCGGGCGTTCAGTGATGCCTACTATACGGCAAAGATCCTGATCCGGATCCTGGAGGAGCACCCGGAGGTAGTGGTGAATCTGTCCTACGATACCTTCTGTCCTCCGAAGGACCGTGGGGATGAGGTGAAAGCGCAGTTTGATACCTATGTAAAATATATTTCCAGAGAATTTAAGGACAAGACAGAAGCCTTCGCAGATAAGGAAGTCGTGTCCAGCAAATGTTATCTCTGCCATCGTAATCTGCGCAAGAAGATCAAATGGTTCAGCGCCAACGGCAGGCATTATTACTGCGTGGCTTATTGCGAGAAGCACGGCTATCTCAAGGGCAAGATCCGGGTACGCAAGGCATATGACGGCGGCGTATATATCGTCAAGACCACGAAGCTGATTCCTAAGGAAGAGGCAGAAGCTATTGCGGCCCGCAGAGATCACGCCAGAGAAGTGCGCAAGAGACATAAGCACAGCAAGGCGAGGGATGCCGGGGAATAGGGACAGAATATGCAAATTACATTTTAGAGGGAGGATGGCAGCGGCTACGAGGCAAGATTTACGACCTGCGGAATCTGTACCCTTATGAAGGAACTGGGACTTACTGAGCTGATCCCTGCCATGTGCCAGTTTGACTACACCATGAGCGAGGCGGGCGGTGTCACCAATTTTGTCAGGGAATACACCCTGGCTTCCGGCGGATCTTATTGCGACTGCGGGTATAAGAAAAAGTTTAAGTAATTTGAAATAATCATTGTATTTTTACAACATATAGAATATACTAAAAATAACAGAACCCAACACGCCTCTCAACGATGCGGACCACGTTGGGTCTTTTAATTTTAAGGGGGAAAATATATTGGGGGACTAAAGCAACATCCATTACCGATGACAATAGACGAACAAATAGAAAACTTGAAATCACTTGGCTTAATTATTGAGAATGAGGAATATGCCAAGAAGATATTAAATGACATATCCTATTTCCGATTAATTAAGGCGTATAGTTTAGGATTTAAACCTAAAAATGGGAAATATGAAGAAGGCGTAACATTTGAGCAGATTGTAGAGTTATATCTGTTCAATGCTAATTTCAGACAAGTGACATTTGCTGAGATAGAAAAAATAGAAGTAAATGTCAGATGCAGAATTGCAAATTATTTTGCGGAAGTTTATGGAGTTCTTGGATATATGGAACCCCAAAATTTTGTGGACGAAGAATATCATCGGGCATTTATGGCTGATATCGAAGAGGAGGTTCGGAGAAACTCAAAGGCGCCGTTTGTGAGAAATTTCAAAACTAATTATGCAGGTGGAAATTTGCCTATATATGCGTTGGTGGAGGTATTTAGTTTTGGCACTCTTTCAAAATTTTACAAAAACATGAAAAATGCTGACAAAAAGGCAGTTGCCAAGAGTTTTGGAATTGGATATACATATCTGGAAAGTTGGTTGGAGAGCATTTCTTATGTTCGCAATGTTTGTGCGCATTATGGGAGGTTGTATAATGCAAAACTTTCAAAGACGCCTATTCTTTACAAAGAATATACACAAGCCGGTATAGGAAACAATAGAATGTTTGGTGTATTATTGTGTATGAAACAGATTTTAAAGAATGACAAGCATTGGAATCTTTATGTAGATCAAATAGAATTGCTAATAGATAAATATGAAAAAGTAGATGTGAAAACGATGGGTTTTCCGGATGACTGGAAGAAATTGGTGGAACAGAAATAGGTGTAATAGAAGAGTATACAATGGAAAACACAGTAGATACCGGGATTCTACTTCCGGGAGGTGTACTTATTTCTGAAAAGAGAATAGTATGATCTCAGACACAGGAGGTAAGCACATGGATCTCGTCAAGATAGGAAAATATATTGCAGGCAAAAGAAAAGACTTAGGTATGACGCAGAAGCAGCTCGCCGAAAAACTGGGTATGAGTGACAAATCCGTATCCAAGTGGGAGCGGGGCGTGTGTCTGCCGGATGTATCCGTCTATTCGGAACTCTGCCAGATCCTCGGTATCAGCATCAATGAATTCCTGGCAGGAGAAGATATTGTCCGGGAAAATATTGACAAAAAATCGGAAGAAAATATTATCGGGCTGGCAACGGACAGTAAGCAGAAGCAAAAACGATTGAAATACATTATAGGTATTCTGCTTGTCACGGCGGCGATTGTTGTTTTGACGGTCGGAATCATGATATTCCGGAAAAATATGCCACAGAACTTTATCGTCCCGGTGGACAAGGACAGTATTGAAATGAAAACGGCGGAAATGCTGTCAGGCGTAGACGGTGCCTTTATGTATAAATACACGGCAACGAATGAATTTAAAACTCTAGATATTCATATTTGGCAATACCGGGAAGGAAAGCTGGTAGACAGACAAAGGGCAGGGCTTTCGTATGAAGGAATGGATTCACCGCAGAATGGAACGATTATTATTGTACCGCAGTTTAAGGATCGTACCGTGAAAATTATTATTGCAGATGATGAATCGCAGGTAGATATGCTAATCCCAATCCTGGAGGATGTTCCGGAAGGAGAGCACTATGGATATGGAAGAGCTGCAACGGAAATTCAGGAGAAAACAGATATTGTCTATGATGAACAGCAGCCGCTTCTTGCGCTGATCTATGATAATGACGAAGCGAGAACTTTTGATTTTAGTTATATTGTGAACGACCAGCTGGATGCCCTTGAAATGGATGATTATGTGTACTATTTTTCTTTTGAGTTCCGAACGGAATAGATAAATAAACCCCATTCCGTGAAAACAGAATGGGGTTCGTTTTTAGTTTGCTGCTTTTGCCTTTTTCTCTCTCTTTAAAAACAGGTACACACAGATACCGGCAAAAGCAATCGTTGCGACGATCAGTATCGGCAGTACCGGTATGGAACGGATATCTGTACTGATGAGCTTCAGTCCCTGATACAGTGTGAAGACGCCGAATACAGAGAAGATGGCGAAGGCGAGAGTATTGAGCAGCCCTTCCGGAGTCTTGCTCTTTAACAGATAGCCTAAAAGCATTCCCAGGATGTCTGCTAAAAACAGTCCCAGAGAACAGCCGATCCATACGATCAGTGCGGAACTCATACCTTCATTGGCACCAAAGGTGATGGCGGTAAGCTGTGTCTTATCTCCAAGCTCGGCTACGAAAAAGGTACAGAAAACTGCAAGCGGTGCGAACCGGATCCTGGATTTGCCGCTGCCTTCCTCTTCCTCATCATTGCTGCCTGCAAGTGTTGATGCGGCAAAATAAAGAAATGCAAGTGCAGCAATGATCTTGATGAGCCAGCCGGGAATGAATTCGCTGACGAGCCCGCCGGCGAGGACAGCCAGACCGTTCAGTACCAGGATTGCGGCAGCGGTTCCAAATATAATATCTCTTAATTTGTATTTTGAAGTAAGGGCGATCAGCATAAGCTGTGTTTTGTCACCCATCTCTGCGATGAATTCCGTGAGAAATACCTTAAAAAACAATATCATTTGTACGGCCCTCATTTATCTGATTATGATATAAACCGCATATGCTGCGTAAAGAGCCACCATACAGAAGCCTTCGACTCTTCCGATTTTCTTTTTGCTTCCTGCGAAGATCCATACACACACAGTAAATGCGATCAGTACACACAGATCAATGATGTTTTCTGTAATGATGCTGATAGGACTGATGGCGGAAGCGATACCCAGTACCATCAGGATGTTAAATACGTTGGAACCGATGGCATTACCCAGTGCCATATCGACTTCATTTTTCCTGGCTGCAACGATGGAAGTCACAAGCTCCGGAAGAGATGTACCGATGGAAACGATGGTAAGTCCGATCAGTGTCTGCGTCATTCCCAGGTCGCTTGCGATTCTGGATGCAGCATCGACAGTGAGATCCCCACCGAAGGCGATCGCAGCAGCACCGCCGACAATGAAAACAATGCTGAGCGGTACGGAGATCAGCTTGATCTCTTCATCGGAACCGCCCTCAATCTCTACTTTTTTTCCTTCTTTATTTGCCTTTAAGGCAATTCTGATCATGTAGAAGATATATCCGGCAAAAAGACCTATGAATATCACACCATCGAAATGTCCCAGTGTCATGTTGGCCTGATCACCAAGTCCCATGGTCCCCAAAAGCAGTAAAAGACCGGCACAGATCAGGGAAAGGGGGATATCTCTCCGGATAGTTTCCCGCGCAACCTCTACGGTGGCGATCATTGCACATACGCCGATCACGACCATCAGATTAAAGATATTGGAACCGACGACATTACTGACCGCAAGCTCATTGTTGCCTGTGATAGAAGCCGATACACTGACCGCTGTCTCGGGGAGAGAGGTTCCCATTGCTACGATGGTAAGACCGATGATGATGGACGGAACATGCAGTCTCTTTGCTACACTGGAGCTTCCTTCTACGAAAAAGTCCGCACCTTTAATCAGCAGTACAAAACCGATTACAAGGAATACAAGAACAAGGGCAAACGGGGCATTGTTAATAAGTTTCTCCATGTTTTTCTCCTTTGCGTGATCCATTATAGTGTTGTCAGCCGAAAGCTGTGCGATGATAAGTATCGACAGAGATAAAAAAGACTCATGTATATCAATTATCTGCCAGTGTGTATTATACACAGCCCGTTAATAGATATACATGAGTCTCATTATTTAAGATTTGCCAGATTATACTCTAAAATTATAATCAGAATGTTGACAAATCACACCTTCGTGCTAACTACTCCCTCATGGAATATTCAATTCTTGATAAATAATATCAAAATCAATTGCCGGTGTCAACAGGTGAATGAAGAATTCGTAGGGAGTGTTTTGCATTATTGGTTTGCACTGTCTGCATCAATTACCGATTGAATCTGCTGCATCAGAGAGTCATAGTTATCCTGGTTATCAATTCCCCCAAGGATCGGATCCCCTACAATATTGCCATTTCTATCGACAAGTATGGTTGTAGGAAAAGCCATAATATCAGAGGCATATTTACCCGCATCGGAAGCAGAGTCAATGGAAATATTGCGGTACTTTGCACCCTGGCTTTCAAGAACGGCGGCAGCTTCCTTCATGGCAGTTTCATTGCCGTCGAAGGTTTCCGTATTGATGCCGATGACTTCGCCGCCCATTGCTTTGAGCGTATTGTTTAATTCGTTCAGCTTAGACAACTCAGCAACACAGGGCTTACAGCCGGTAAACCAGAAATTGACGACGGTTACTGCATTGGCGGAAAACAGGCTTTCATCGACAGAATTACCATCAAAATCCTGACCGGAGAAATTCCGGAAGGGAGAGTCAGCTTCGGAATTGTTTTCCGGAGCAGTATGATCGGTTGGGGTAGTTCCCTGTTCCAGTTCTGTTATCTGTTCTTCGATTTTCCGTATGGTTTCCATATCGTCCGTAAGTGTTTTCAATTCATCCTCTGTAAAGGAGTCCTTGTTTGCTTCGACGGTATCAGCCAGATAATCAGCATAATTTTTGCTGGGATCAGCATCGCTTTTGCTCATCATGCCGAATACCTTGTTCCATACAGCCTCATGATCTGCAAAAATCTGGTTCTCCTGCTGATACAGATCATCCAGTGAAGTGTTGGAGCTGTCTGCGGATACTGTGCCGGTTTCCGTCAGAGACTCATTGGTTTTGTCCGTGCCGGCAGCATCCGTTGCGCCGCAGGCTGTAAGCAATAAAGCTATGCAGAGTGTTAAAAGTGTTAAAATAGTAAGGAATTTTTTGTTTGTTTTCATGATTATATTCTCCTTTAAGTAATCGTAATAAGATTATTTTCCCATAAACCGGTAGTGGATCGCATCCTTGGGACAAGCCTTTATGCAGGCTCCGCAACGTATGCATTCCGGATGGTCTGGATGCCTGCAAACATCCACATCCATTTTACATACCCTTGAACATTGACCACAACCGATACATTTGCTGTCCTCTACCTTAATATTAAGAAGGCTGACCTTATTAAACAGTGAGTAGATCGCGCCAAGAGGACAGATCCATTTACAGAAGGGTCTGTAAAATAAAATGCTTAACACGACAACTGTGATCAAAATAAAGCATTTCCAAGTAAAGAGTTTTCCAAGTGCGGACCGTATGGCTGCATTTCCCAGGGAAAGCGGGATGGCTCCCTCCAGAACGCCCTGTGGACAAATATATTTACAGAAGAAAGGGTCGCCCATTCCTATAGAGTTCGTTACGAGCAGCGGCAGAAGGATAACGAAAACGATAAGAATCATATATTTCAGATATCTTAGCGGCTTCAGTCTGGCTGTGGAAAATTTTTTTCCCGGGATTTTATGAAGTAAATCCTGAAACCATCCAAACGGACACAAAAATCCACATATAAATCTTCCAAGTGTCACACCCAGTAAAATAAAAAATCCCGTGACGTAATATGAAAATTTAAATCGGGAGGATCCGATCACCGCCTGAAATGCGCCAATGGGGCATGCTCCAGTGGCAGCAGGACAGGAATAACAGTTTAATCCCGGTACACATACGGTCTTAGCGTTTCCCTGATATATTTTGCCCTTAAAAAAATTAGGGATGTGAATATTAGTAAGCAGTGTGGCAGCAGCCTGTATCCACCCGCGTATCCCGGCTGTCTGCCCTGACAGTGATTTTTTTCTCTTATCCAATTCCGACACACTCCAGACATAATTTTATTGCTTTACCAAGCACGACAGCAGCTTCGCCTCTGACTGCACCGTAGCCGATCATAGTGATCCCGGTGACGAGCAGAACGATCTGAGATATTTTTCTGCACTTCAAGTTATTGTTACTCCTTTCGATCGTGGTATTTATTGACCAGTTGACTTCGCTATTATACAATAATTGTTGTAAAATCTTTGTTAAGGCGGGAAGGAATTTTGAGATTATTCATTGTTGAGGATGAAAAAGAAATATGTGATACAGTTGCGAAAAGTCTGTATGACGCAGGATATGAGGTGGATACCTGCTATGATGGGGAAGAAGCTCTTGCAGGTATCCTGACGGAGAACTATGATCTGGTCGTTCTTGATCTGAATCTGCCCGGCATGGATGGAATGGAGATCCTGAAGGAACTCAGGCAGGAAAATGAGGAGACGAAGGTTCTTATATTATCTGCAAGGGGGCAGATAGCGGATAAGGTTGAGGCGCTGGATGCAGGGGCAAATGATTATATGGAAAAACCATTCCATCTACAGGAGCTTGAGGCACGTATCAGAAGCCTGACCAGAAGGAAGTTTGTGCAGAAGGATGTATGTCTGGAAAGCGGTGAGATAAAGTTCGATACCGTAAGGCGTGAGGCTTATGCAAAAGGAGAAATGGTATCCCTGACAAGAAAAGAAAATGGTATTCTGGAATATCTGCTTCTGAACATGGGCAGACCGGTAAGTCAGGAGGAATTGATGGAGCATGTCTGGGATGCATCTGTGGATAGCTTTAGCGGAGCGATCAGAGTACACATGTCTTCCCTTAGAAAAAAGCTTAAGGCTGTGCTGGGATATGATCCGATTCTGAACAAGGTGGGAGAAGGGTATAAAATACGAGAGGAGTCCGATAGATGAAAAAAATGTCGCTGCAGTGGAGACTTACCTGCATCATTACATTATATATAGCTGTGATATGTGGATGCGTGACGATGCTCGTCTATAAAAACGGTGTATATTATATGGATTCTCTGCAGGAGGCTGTGGATACACGGGGAGATGATCAGTCGGACGATGCGGAGGAAATATACATCAGCATTCCGGAGGACAAATGGGATGAGTTCGCCAATGACTTTTCTGTTCAGGTGTATAATAATAAGGCGGATTACAGGAAAAACAGCCTGATCATTTCAGCAGTATTGGCTCTTCTGGGTGGAGTGGCAACCTATTTTATAAGTGGGCATGCACTCAGACCGATCAGAGAGTTTTCTGACAAAATCGAAAAGGTGCAGGCGCAAAATCTGGCAGATTCACGGATAGAAGAAAACCAGGTGAAAGAACTGAACCAGCTTAGCGTTTCGTATAACCGGATGCTGGAACGTCTCTCGGCTGCATTTGAGATACAGAGACAATTTACTGCAAATGCAGCCCATGAGCTTCGTACTCCATTAGCCTTGATGCAGGTACAGCTGGATCTGTATCATTCCAACAGACATCCGGACAATGATGCAGACACGGTACAGATGATAAAGATGGTTACCGAACAGAACGACAGACTCAACAAAATGGTAAAGACACTTCTCGACATGAGTGAGCTTCAGACGGTAGGAAGGGATGATGAAATCATCTTAGATGCTCTGGTGGATGAGGTATTGGAGGATCTGGAACCGCTCGCAGAGGGCAAAAATATAAGACTGATCGGAAAATGCAAGGATATAACGATGGTCGGAAGTGATATCCTTATTTACCGGCTGGTATACAATCTTGTTGAGAATGCCATAAAATATAATCATTCGGGCGGGCAGGTTACAGTAACCGCAGACCGGAAGGAAAACCATGTGTATCTGTCAGTAGAGGATACGGGAGCCGGAATCCCTGAGGAACTTAAGGAACGTGTATTTGAACCATTTTTCCGGGTGGATAAATCCAGAAGCCGGGAGCTTGGTGGAGTAGGACTGGGACTTGCCCTGGTTCGTGAAATTGTAAGAGTGCATGATGGCAGTATTGTGGTGAAGTCCAATCCATCCGGAGGGACGATCTTCGAGGTGATTTTGTAAATTGTAGCAGAACAGGGTGTTTGAAAAAGTATGATCAGAGTATTACAAAAAGCAGATATCGAACGAGTTGTTGATATATGGTTAGATACCAACTTAAAAGCACATTATTTTATTCCGGGTCAATATTGGAAAGATAATATTAATTTAGTGAAAGAAATGTTGCCACAGGCAGAGGTCTATGTGTATGAGAATGACTGCCAGATAGAAGGCTTTATAGGGTTGAATGATGAATATATGGAAGGCATTTTTGTTCGTGATGAAATGCAGTCGCAGGGTATAGGTAAGCTTCTGTTGAATTTTGTAAAAGAAAAAAAGACGAAATTATACTTAAATGTTTACCAAAAGAATACACGTGCAATTCACTTTTATCAACGAGAAGGTTTTGAAATTCAACGAGAAGGATTGGATGAAGTTACCAGGGAAAAAGACTATGTAATGGTATGGCAGCGTGGAAATTCTTTGTAGGAAGAGTGGAAATTCCCAAATTGTCGAAAACATTGCAGGAGAAAGTAAATGAGAACAGAAAGCGTCGAACTTACCGTTTTATGCTTAATACATAAAAATGGCAGATACTTGTTACAGGACAGAATAAAAAATGACTGGAAGGGATATACACTTCCGGGAGGTCATATCGAGCCGGGGGAATCCATCGTGGATGCGGTGATAAAAGTTGTGGTGAAACGGGAAAAAATAATTTATAGAGGGGAATGAAATAATGGAGAAATTGGTTATTGTCGATGGTGAATCATACAAAGATTGGATAACAGAAATATCAAATGAATTTAAAAGGAGCCAAATTCGTGCAGCGGTAAAAATAAATGATGAAATGCTACGTTTTTATTGGAAACTTGGAAAAGATATTTCAACCATGAGCAAGCAATACGGATATGGATCAGGATTTTATAAGATACTTAGTGATGACTTAAAAAAGGTATTACCGGATGTTAAGTCATTTTCACCAACCAATTTAAAATATATGCGTTATTTCTATGAATTATATCCTTGTGCCGGAAATCGTCCACAAGCTGTGGACGATTCGACTATCGTTTTTAGAATTCCTTGGGGACATAATAGAACAATAATAGACAAATGTAAAAACAATGTGAATAAGGCATTGTTTTATGTGAGAAAAACACTAGAAAATAATTGGTCTCGTGATGTCCTGGTAAATTTTTTAGATACGGATTTATTTGAAAGACAAGGAAAAGCTATAACAAATTTTGCAAATACATTACCTTCAGTGCAAGGTGATTTGGCGCAGGCAATTACAAAGGATCCGTACAATTTTGATTTTTTGACATTACGGGAACAATATGATGAAAAGGAATTAAAGGATGCATTAATTAATAAAGTAAACAACTTTCTAATAGAACTCGGAACAGGATTCGCTTATATGGGGCGCGAAGTCCGTATCACAGTGGGGGAAGTAGAGAAATTCATCGATATGTTGTTTTACAATACACAAAGACATTGCTATGTAGTTGTAGAAATTAAGACAGGTAAATTTGACTCATCTTATGCCGGACAGCTTGGAACGTATGTTGTCGCAATTAATCACCAAATGAAAACAGAGAATGATAATCCAACTTTAGGATTGTTAATCTGTAAAGATATGGATAAAGTCGAGGCACAGTATGCACTGGAATCGACAAGTCAACCTTTGGGAATATCCAGCTATGAATTATCTAAGTTGATACCAGAAGAATTTAAGGGAAGCTTGCCTACAATTGAAGAGATTGAGGCAGAATTGAAAGATTAAAATCCTTGCATTAGAAGAATAATGCGAAGGTATAGGAGAAAAGAAATAATGAAAATCTACATAGATTTTGACGATGTATTATGTGAAACCGCAGAATATTTTACAAAAATTGCGAAAGAAATGTTCGGCATTGAGGTCCCTTACCGGCAGGTTCAGTTTTTTAATCTCCAGAAATCATTTGATCTAAATGATGAGCAGTATGAAGCTCTGATGAAAGCGGGACATTTGCCGGAAAATCTGTTGAAGTATGAGGAGACTCCGGGGGCTTCCGGGATAATTAATAAATGGGTGGATCAAGGGCATGAGGTTTTTATCATTACCGGAAGGCCGTTCACTTCCTATGAACCATCGAGGAAATGGCTTGACAAACATCATCTGGAAAGAGTTCCCTTGTTCTGTGTAGACAAATACGGGCGCGAAACTGCGAAGCAGAACTACAAATATAATATGACATTGGAGGAACTTTACAACATGACCTTTGATTTTGCGGTAGAGGATTCTCCGGCGGCGTTTGAGCACGTAATACATTTCGACAACTGTAGGACAGCCGTGTTCGACCGGCCATGGAACAGCCGGGCAGAGCTTCCCAATGACAGGTTTGTGAGATGTAAGGACTGGCAGGAGATTGACCGGCTGTTTGAAAATAGGGAGATAACCAAATGACACGTGAGGATTCCATCAGACAAATAGAAAACTATCCCCCATTCAATGAACAGGAAGAAAAGGACAAAGCTTTGATTCTGGGATGGATCAGGAACAATGAGAACGCATTTTCCAGAGAAAATACAGTTGCGCATATTACGGCTTCCGCATGGGTGGTAAATAAGGACAGAAGCAAAGTGCTTGTGGTATATCATAATATTTATAATTCCTGGTCCTGGATGGGAGGACATGCGGATGGGGAGACGGATCTGCTGTCCGTTGCCATCCGGGAAGTGAAAGAGGAGGCGGGAATTTCCAATGTGAGACCGGTATCAGAGGAGATTTTTTCTCTGGAATCTCTGACAGTGGACGGACATGTGAAAAAAGGGAACTATGTGTCCAGCCATTTGCATCTGAATATCACGTATTTACTGGAGGCAGATTCGGAAGAGCAGGTATCCGTAAAAGCCGATGAGAATAGTGGAGTGATGTGGTTCTCTCCGGAAGATGCTTTGGAGAAATCTACGGAACCGTGGTTCGTGGAACATATTTATTCAAAACTCATTAAGAAAATGGGTATATGAAGTTGGAAAAAACGGAGAATGACCTATGATAAATTTTTTAAAGGCAGCGCCTGTCGTGTTCCTGATCGGAACCATGGTCACGGCTATTTTATATCAAAAAACTTTGTTAGAAATCTGGCTGACGACTGCCATTACCTTTGGAACCACTGCTTATCATTTTATCATGCGATGGGTGGTAGCATTTATCTACAATTCTATCATGCATAACAGGGCAGATTACAGAAAACACTGGTATCAGGTAAGTAAATCCGAAATGAAATTATATGAAAAGCTGCGTGTGAAAAAATGGAAGAATTGTATGCCTACCTATAATCCCAGCCTGTTTGATCCGAGACAACACACCTGGGAGGAAATAGCGCAGGTCACATGTCAGGCGGAACTGGGGCATGAGACGATCGTAGTGCTCAGCTTTGTACCGATTGTGGCAGGTCATTGGCTGGGTGGATATCCGGCATTTATCATTACATCGATCCTTGCGGCCATGTTTGATATGATGTTTGTGATCATGCAGCGATATAACAGGCAAAGGATTCTGAAACTGATAAAATAGAATGGATACTTGATAGAAAAGGATATTTGATAGAGAAAGAGGACGGCATGACTAAATATAAATATGGGAATCCGGAGGCTCCCATTGTTTTGATCCAGCCCGTGGGAGATCATGATCTTCCGGAAATAGAGGGCGAAGTGGCACAGATCCGGAAACTGACAGCATTGGATTTTCAAATGATTGCGGTGAAAGTGGATGACTGGAACCTCGATCTGTCTCCGTGGAAAGCACCAGCGGTATTCGGAAATGAGGATTTTGGCGAGGGTGCAGCCTCGTTGCTAGAAGAAATTTTGCGTTTATGCTCGGATGAAAGTAAAACTTATTATCTTGGAGGATATTCTCTTGCAGGGTTGTTTTCTCTGTGGGCATCTTATCAGACGGATCGGTTTGCGGGGATAGCGGCGGCATCGCCCTCGGTGTGGTTCCCCGGGTTTCTGCCCTATATGAAAGAGCACGAGAATCAGAGCCGGGCAGTTTACTTAAGCCTGGGGGACAAAGAGGAAAAGACCAGAAATCCTGTCATGGCGACTGTGGGTGACTGCATCCGGGAGGCACATGCGTGGCTGCAACAGTGTGGGATCCGCAGTACGCTGGAATGGAATCCGGGGAATCATTTCCGGGATCCGGGGCTGCGGACCGCGAAGGCATTTGCCTGGGTAATGAAAAACTCATAAATTTTGCTTATTGGATCGGAGGAGAGGGATATAACAGCTACCCCGGACGCTATGGGATTACCAACTATGCATCGGTGTTCGAATATATCTGTAACGGTACGGCATACTATGAGCAGGCAACATTGACTGGTACCGCAGAAACCGGTAAATCAATAGAAACTCTGAGGTTTGCGGAAATGTTAAGTTCCTTTGCGCAATTTCCCGGAGATGTTGATAGTACTGCATAGCTATTGCATGCTATACTTCATGCGAAAGGAGAGGTGACGGATGCAGTTAGGAAATAATATTCAGACCTTAAGAAAAAAGAAGGGGCTTTCGCAGGAGAAGCTGGCAGAAAAAATCAATGTTACAAGGCAGACGATATCAAACTGGGAATTAGGAGAGACTGCGCCGAACCCGGAGCAATTAATTCTCTTATCAAAGCAATTCGACATAAGCATTGATGAATTGGTGGGAAATGATGCGATGTCATCCGGGAGTTCGAGGGAGAATAAGAGTATAAAGGATATCTATATCGGATTGATCGTTTTGTGCGGCATCGTAGCATGCGTATGGGCATTTTCGGCAAACAGATTTCGCTATGTAGAAATACTGGGAATCACCATTGCCGGGGCAGTGGTGGGAGCATGCCTTGGCAGAGTGATTCATGGAATTTTGATGTATTTGCGAAAGGATAAAAAGTAGGAGGAAGTTCAGCTTTTTTCATAATATTTGTACACCATAGACATATTTTCTGCTTTGATGGTAAAGATTGCAAAATAGAGAGTTAGTAAAGAAATGCTATCAAATCCCCGTAGCCCTTGGCAAGGTATAAGAAACGCGGCACGCTCGCGCTCTGTCGCAGAGCGTAGCGGTACATAAGCGGTCACAATACGACCGCTAAGTACCGACGTCTGCTTACGGCACTGCTTATTCTTATACCCAGCCGGGGCTACTGGTGTATTAACAAGCTTTCGAAACGCAGAACTCCCGGAGTATGCGGTGCCATGTCGAAGATGTTTGTCGGAGGATGTTGATATTTTCTAGAAAAGTGCTGAAAGGCAGGGGGAAAGCGGACACGATGTCCGCGTCAGCCGATTGTCGACATGGATGTCGACTGTAGGCGGCCCCGTCATGACGAGAACTACTCATCACTTTTCGTAGAAAATTCACATCCAGAGACCTTACATCGAGACATGTGTATCGCATGCTCCGGGAGTTCGTGGATTTTATGGCAATCCTACGTTACGAGCCATGCACCCAATTCATAAATGTGTCGCAAAGGGCGCTCCACATTTATTTCATTGACGGCTGTCGCCGTATAAAGTCAAAAACAAAAACAGCGACTTGTGAGCAAGCTCCCAGATCGCTGTTTCTGTTTTGACTTTGCATGGCTCGTAACTCTCAATTTACTTCCGGTGCTTATTCTCCAAAGCCGCTTCCACGAATCCCTTAAATAACGGATGGGGTCTGTTGGGTCTGGACTTGAGCTCGGGGTGTCCCTGGGTGGCTACGAAGAAGGGATGCTCGGTAAGCTCGCACATTTCCACGATACGTCCGTCAGGGGACAGACCGGACAGACGAAGACCGTGTTCGGTGAGGACGGCGCGATAATCGTTGTTGACCTCATAACGATGACGATGTCTCTCGGAGATATTCTCCTGTCCGTAGAGCTGATAAGCACGGGAATCCTTATCCAGTACACAAGGGTATGCACCCAGTCTTAAGGTACCGCCGATATCCTCAACACCGTTCTGGTCCGGCATCAGAGCGATCACAGGATGTGTGGTGTTAGGATCCAGTTCCACACTGTGGGCATCCGTATACCCGATGACATTTCTTGCATATTCCACGATTGTCAGCTGCATTCCAAGACACAGTCCCAGGAAGGGAATCCCATGGGTTCTTGCATACTGGATCGCCAGGATCTTGCCTTCGATACCCCGGGAACCGAAGCCGCCGGGTACCAGGACACCGTTGCAGTCACCTAACAGTTCTTCCACATTTTCAGGCGTTACCGTCTCAGAGTCGATCCATTTGATGTGTACGGTCGCATGATTGGTGATACCGCCATGCTTCAAAGCCTCTACGACACTGATATAGGCATCATGCAGAGAGACATATTTTCCGACCAGAGCCACCTGCACTTCATCGGTTGGATGACGCAGATCCTCTACCATCTTCTTCCAGTCTGCCAGATCCGGCTCCGGACAATCCAGATGCAGACATTCACAGGCTACCTGTGCCAGATGCTCTTTTTCCATAGCTAACGGAGCCTCATACAGATATTCCACATCCAGATTCTGCAATACATGGCTCTGAGGTACGTTACAGAACAAAGCAATCTTGTCCTTGATGGACTGATCCAGAGGATGCTCACTTCTGCAGACGATGATATCCGGCTGGATGCCCATGCCCTGCAGATCCTTAACACTGGCCTGGGTAGGCTTGGTCTTCAGTTCCTGAGAAGCGCTTAGATAAGGAATCAGTGTTACGTGGATCAGAATGGCATTATCATGACCAACCTCATGCTGGAACTGACGAATGGACTCCAGGAAAGGCTGGCTCTCGATATCACCTACGGTACCGCCGACCTCGATGATGGCGATACGGGTCTCGTCATCCGTAAAATTGCGGTAGAAACGGCTCTTGATCTCATTGGTGATATGAGGGATGACCTGTACCGTACCTCCGCCGTAATCACCACGACGCTCTTTCTGCAATACGGACCAGTATACTTTACCGGTGGTGACATTGGAATTCTTATCCAGGTTCTCATCGATGAAACGCTCATAATGTCCCAGATCCAGATCGGTCTCTGTACCATCTTCTGTGACGAATACCTCGCCATGCTGGATCGGGTTCATGGTGCCGGGATCAATATTGATATAAGGATCGAATTTCTGCATGGTTACCTTATAACCTCTTGCCTTTAACAGTCTTCCCAGGGAAGCTGCGGTAATTCCTTTTCCGAGGCCGGATACGACTCCTCCGGTCACAAATACGTACTTTACTGCCATAATTTTCTCCTCCTTTTGATATAGTAACTATTCAGTCTCCATTCGCAAAATCGCTCTTTCAGAGCTTTCCTGAATAACATGCTTGCATGTTATTTGCTCATGGTGGTTACTTCGCTTTTTTAATAGTTATGCATATAAAAAGAGCGAAGAACTCCCCTTGGGGAGCGCCTTCGCTCAATAACTGCCATAATTTATAGTAGCATGACAAAATGTTTAGTTGTGATAAAGCTTCTGGTTCTGGTAATGAGGTTCGCATGTCAGATTCACACCTAATTTGCGGAAGGTATTCATGTCAATCTGGGACAGGATCACGCTGGAGTGCACTTCGGAACCTTTCAGGTTCTTCAACTGCTCCACAGCAGCCTTCGCGGTATCATCCGAAGCTGCACAGATGGAAAGGGCGATCAGCGTCTCATCTGTATGAAGTCTGGGATTGCGGTTCCCCAGATAGTTCGTCTTCAGATCCTGGATGGGACCGATGGCGGTAGGTGAGATCAGCTGTACTTCGTCCGGAATGCCTGCCAGAGCTTTCAGGGCATTTAATAATAATGCGGAAGAAGCACCCAGCAGAGTACTGGTCCGTCCGGTGAGGACTCTGCCGTCCGGAAGCTGGATCGCAGCTGCCGGTTCCCCGGTGGTCTCTGCTTTAATATTGGCTGCGCTGACTACTGCACGATCGTCGATGGTGACACCTGCCTGCTTCATCAGAAGCTCAAGCTTTAAGATCTGGTCGTCACTGGCGGTACCCTGGCGCTTCTGGCACAGAGTGTGGTAGTAGCGGCGGATGATTTCCTGTTTGGCGGCGTCGCGGACAGCTTCGTCATCAACAATACCGAAGCCTGCCATATTGACACCCATGTCAGTAGGAGACTTGTAAGGGCAGCTGCCCATGATCTTCTCGAACATAGCACTGACTACGGGGAAGATCTCCACATCGCGATTGTAATTGATCGTGGTCTCACCATAAGCTTCCAGGTGGAAGGGATCGATCATATTGACATCGTTCAAGTCTGCGGTAGCGGCTTCATAAGCCAGGTTTACCGGATGCTTTAACGGAATATTCCAGATTGGAAAGGTCTCATATTTGGCATAACCGGCCTTGATGCCTCTCTTGTATTCATGATACAGCTGGGAGAGACAGGTAGCCATCTTGCCGCTTCCGGGTCCGGGAGCAGTCACCACCACCAGAGAACGGGTGGTTTCAATATAATCGTTCTTACCGTAACCTTCATCACTTACGATGAACGGAATATTGGAAGGATATCCGGGAATGGAATAATGACGATACACCTTCATTCCCAGGGACTCCAGTTTTTTCTGATAAGCAATGGCACTGGGCTGTCCGGCAAAGCGGGTCAGACACACACTGCCTACATACAGGCCGTAGCCGCGGAATGCATCGATCAGACGTAACACGTCCAGATCATAGGTGATGCCTAAGTCGGAACGAACCTTGTTTTTCTCAATGTCTGCTGCATTGATGACGATGACGATCTCAGCCTCGTCCTTCAGCTGTGCCAGCATGTTGATCTTACTGTCCGGATGGAAACCGGGCAATACGCGGGATGCATGATAATCGTCGAACAGCTTGCCGCCGAACTCCAGATACAGCTTACCGCCGAATTTTGCGATACGCTCCTTGATCTTCTCAGACTGCATGCTGAGGTATTTGTCATTGTCAAAACCTATCTTGTACATTGCTGACACCTTTCTCTGCGAATCTTTGCAACTAAAATCCCATGATGTTCTATTATAGTTTAGTGTTTCCCAAAAATCTACTGGAAAGTAAAATTTTTTTTGGAAATCATTATTATATCTAACAATTTTAAGCAAATAATCACATAATGAGCAATTTTCAACAAAGAGATCCTTTTTTATAATGAAATTGTAACTATTCAGAACCCCATTCGCAAAACCGCTACTTCGTAGCTTCCTTTTGCTCATGTGGTTACTTCGCCATATAAAACTGCTTATTTGCCTGAATGCAAGCATTCGCAGAACGCAGTTTTGCATGGCTCTGAATAGTTACATGAAATTACAATAAATACAGAACAAAAAAGTTCTGAAAAAGCAAAAAACTATATACGGGAGGGACGCATTTTGCAATACGGCTATTTCGATAATGAAAAAAGAGAATACGTCATCGACAACGTGGCTCTGCCCTGTTCCTGGACGAACTATCTGGGTGTCGAGGACATGGCGGCGGTCATCAACCATACGGCGGGAGGTTATCTGTTTTACAAAACACCGGAGTATCACAGGATCAGCCGGTTCCGTGGGAATGGGGTACCCATGGACCGCCCGGGATTCTATGTATATATCAGGGATAATGAAAAGGAGGATTACCATTCCATCTCCTGGCAGCCGGTAGCCAAGGATGTATCCAAGGCAAAATACCGTTGCCACCACGGACTGTCTTACACCGTCTACGAGAGCGAATATGACGGACTGGCATCCTCACAGACCATGGTTATTCCCCGCGGGGGAAATGTACTGTTGTGGGATGTAAAGGTGAAAAATATCACCGATGCAGTCAGAAATCTTTCCTTATTTACTTACATGGAATTTTCGTTCCATCACATTATGATAGACAACCAGAATTTTCAGATGAGTCTGTATTGTGCCGGCTCTTCCTATGAAGACGGCATCATCGAGGAGGACTTGTTCTACGAAGAAAAAGGGTATCAGTATCTTACCGCCAACTTCACACCGGACGGCTATGACTGCGTCAGAGAGAAATTCCTGGGAGTCTATGGTACCGAAGATCATCCGGCAGGCCTGGAGAGAGGAACTCTGGAAGGTTCCACAGAACTTGGTGGCAATCACTGCGGCAGCTTGCAGAAGAACTTCAAATTACAGCCCGGCGAAGAAGCCCGTTTTGTGATCTTGCTGGGAGAGGGCAATCGTGAAGAGGGCAGACGGATCCGGGTAAAATACAGCGATCTGAAAAGAGTGGACGCAGTCTACACCGATCTGGCAGCCTACTGGAAACAGAAATACGCTGCACTGCAGATCCAGACACCCAACGAAGGTATGAATACCCTGATCAATACCTGGACTTTGTATCAGTCGGAGATCAACGTTATGTTTGAAGGGTGTTAGTATATAATTGGTTGTTGTGAGTTGTTTGTTGCTGGCGAATGCCCGGAAACTGTAGAAAAACATGGTTTCCGGGTATTCGTTATTTCCGGGAATAGTTCAGAGTTTTTTCATATTTGAGCTATTGATTTATCCACAGGTTATCTCTATAATAGATATGATTGCTCAGATTTCAACTGTGCAGTTGAAATAACGGAAGTGCAATAGCGTATAAAATAGAAAATGGAGATGACATGAGAAAATTAATTGAGTCATATAATAACGGCTATGGCCCCGGCAACGGAGGCAATGGCAACGGAGCTCCCGGCAGCGGTAACAATGGCGGGAACGGCAATAACAGTAACGGAGGCAACGGCAATGGTTCACCGAAGCGCCCCAGCATCCTGATGCTGATCCTGTCGGGACTGATGACAGTGATCGTTGTACTGATGCTGTATAATGCGTTCTTCGGCACCAATACCGGAACGGAAGTATCTTATACCGATTTCCTGAAGGATCTGGAAGCGGACAAGGTTGCTGCGGTGGAGGTAAATAAGGAAAGCGGCATGGTGACGGTACAGCTGAAGCAGGAAGCTGCAGCCACCCCGGCACCGGGCAGTTATGTCAGCTTCTATGGAATTACCCAGAAGGTGACACAGTCCCAGACTGTATATTATACAATGCTGATGGAGGACCTGGATACCCTGACAGCCAGATTGCAGGAGCATGATGTACAGGGGAATCGCGTGACCAGCAATACTTCCAATTTCCTGATGGAGATTCTGGTAACCGTGGTATTGCCGGTGGTACTGATCTGGATCGTGGCAGGTTTTCTGTTCCGCAGAATGGGCGGAAGTGGTGGACCCATGGGCGTGGGCAAGAGCAATGCCAAGGTATATGTACAGAAGGAGACCGGCGTTACATTCAAGGATGTGGCCGGTGAAGACGAAGCAAAGGAATCTCTGGTGGAAGTCGTGGACTTCCTGCATAATCCACAGAAATATTCCAAGATCGGTGCAAAACTGCCCAAGGGAGCATTGTTGGTGGGCCCTCCCGGAACCGGTAAGACTTTGCTGGCCAAGGCAGTGGCAGGAGAGGCACATGTACCGTTCTTCTCTCTGACGGGTTCTGATTTTATTGAGCTGTATGTAGGTGTGGGCGCCAGCCGTGTCCGTGACCTGTTCAAGGAAGCGACCAAGAACGCGCCCTGTATCGTATTTATTGATGAGATCGATGCCATCGGCCGCAGCCGTGATTCTAAGTACGGCGGAGGCAATGAAGAGCGGGAACAGACATTGAACCAGTTACTGTCTGAGATGGATGGCTTCGACAGCTCTAAGGGTATTTTAATCCTGGGTGCTACGAACCGCCCGGAGATCCTGGACAAGGCGCTCTTACGTCCCGGACGTTTTGACCGCCGTATCATCGTAGACAAGCCGGATCTCAAGGGCCGTGTGGAAATCCTGAAAGTACATTCCAAGGATGTGAAGATGGACGAGACCGTAGATCTGGATGCGATTGCACTGGCTACCAGCGGAGCGGTCGGTTCCGATCTGGCCAATATGATCAACGAGGCAGCTATCAATGCTGTCAAGGAAGGCAGAGAATTTGTAAGCCAGAAGGATCTGTTCGCAGCTGTGGAACAGGTGCTGGTAGGTAAGGAAAAGAAAGACCGCATCATGAGCAAAGAGGAACGTCGCATCGTATCCTATCATGAAGTGGGACATGCACTGATCAGCGCTTTACAGAAAAACTCCGAGCCGGTACAGAAAATTACCATTGTCCCCCGTACCATGGGTGCGCTGGGGTATGTCATGCAGGTACCGGAGGAGGAAAAATACCTCAACACCGAGGCAGAACTTCGGGATATGCTGGTAGGTCTGGTGGGTGGACGTGCCGCTGAGGAAGTAGTATTCGACACTGTGACCACCGGTGCAGCCAACGATATTGAAAAAGCTACTTCTATTGCCCGTAACATGATCACACGATACGGTATGAGCAAGCGCTTTGGGCTCGTGGGCCTGGCTACCGTAGAGAGCCAATATCTGGAGGGAAGAACCGCGCTGAACTGTAGTGATGAAACGGCAGCAGCCATTGACGAAGAAGTCGTTGCCATGATCAAGGAGAGCTACGATCAGGCATTGCAGATGCTTCGCGAGAACAGAGAACTGATGGATAAGCTGGCAGCGTTCCTGATCGAGCGTGAGACCATCACCGGTAAGGAATTCATGGAGATCTTTCGCAGAGAGAAGGGACTGCCTGACCCAGAGGAAGAGAAGAAAGATGTGACAGAAACAAATGCTGCGGGCAGTGCAGTAAAGGGCAACAGCGTGGATGTGACCATTGGGGAACAGGTCATGACTTCCACCGATTCAACTTTCCAACCCCTGACTTTCGAAGACAGCCTGCAGGAAGCAAAGGAGCAGACTGCACCGGCGCAGGATACCGCAAAGGAGCCTGCAGAATCCGCAAAAGAAGAGACTTCCGCACAGGAGAAGCATGAACAGGAATCCACAGAGCAGAAAAGCGATGCTGCCGAGGAGTCGAAGGATCCTAAGGATCCTCCTCAGGGACCGGTAGGACTGTTCTCCCATGGAACATTATAGATGTCGAGAACTTTTGAACCCGACACCTATAAAATAGAGTAATTAGCAAAGAGCATTAGTCAAATGACTGATGCTCTTTTAAAAGGTGCGATATTATCACAATTTTTAAAAAACCTCGCAGAGGCGGTTTTGCAAATGGGGTTCAGAATAGTTACTTTAATTTTTATGTTCAAATGCGAACTCCGGGTTGATTATTTTGTAATAATGCTTTATCATAATAAAGTGTCGGGAGATTCCCGGACAGACTGCACAGGCAGTCAGATCGCAATGAGGAGGTAATATCAGAATGTTAAAACAGCTATCCATTTACGCTGAAAATAAAAAAGGAGCCCTGCAGGCTATGACCAATGCGCTGTATGAAGCAGGCATCAATATCTGGGGTTCCGTTACCAACGACGGCGCGGAGTACGGCATCAACCGCATGGTGGTATCTGATCCCGATAAGGCAAAAGAGGTTCTGACAGAGAAAGGTTATCTCTGCCGTTTTGTGGATGTTCTGGCTGTGGAGATCGAGGATAAGCCTGGTGCACTGAATACCCTGCTGACAGCTCTCTTAGACAGCAATGTCAATGTGGACTATACCTACCTATCCTTCAACCGTGATTCTTCCACACCTGTCATGATCCTGCACACCGCAGATCCTGAGGAAGTGGAAATCTGCCTGAGAGCAAAGGGATTCAAGATGGTATAGCACCAGAGCCTTTTGTTAAAAATTGAGATTTAGCGAAATATCCCCGTAGCCCTTGGCAGGGTATAAGAAACGCGGCACACTCGTACTTTAGTACGATGCGCTCCTGTCGCAGAGCGTAGCGGTACATAAGCGGTCACAGTACGACCGCAATGCGTCCCTTGGGACGCTATGGTACCGACGTCTGCTTACGGCACTGCTTATTCTTATACCCAGCCGGGGCTACTGTTTTTTTAAAACTTTCCAAAACGCAGAACTCCCGGCGTATGTGGTGCCATGTCGAAGATGTTTGTCGGAGGATGTTGATATTTTCTAGAAAAGTGCTGAAAGACAGGGGGAAAGCGGACACGATGTCCGCGTCAGCCGATTGTCGACATGGATGTCGACTGTAGGCGGCCCCGTCATGACGAGAACTACTCATCACTTTTCGTAGAAAATTCACATCCGGAGACCTTACATCGAGACATGTGTATCGCATGCTCCGGGAGTTCGTGGATTTTGCCAATGTATTTAACTAACTCTCAAGTTACAATATTAAATCCCTTATTGTATTTTTCCCCAGAATCGGTATGATAGAAGCATGCGAGGAAATATTTATGTTTAATTTTGAAGAAGAATTAAAAAAGCTCCCCCGCAAGCCGGGAGTGTATATCATGCGGGATGACAAGGATGTCATTTTGTATGTGGGAAAAGCCATCAACCTGCACAATCGTGTAAGGTCTTATTTTCGTGAAAATATCGGCAGAGGTCCTGCCATTGACCAGATGGTATCATTGATCGCGCGTTTTGAATATATCGTGACGGACTCCGAACTGGAGGCACTGGTACTGGAGAACAATCTGATCAAAGAGAATTCTCCGAAATACAACACTCTGCTGAAGGATGACAAGACGTACCCTTATATCAAGGTGACGGTGGGGGAGGATTATCCCAGAATCCTGTTTTCCCGTACCATGAAGAAGGATAAGTCCCGCTATTTCGGTCCTTATACCAGTGCTGCGGCGGTCAAAGATACCATTGAGCTGCTGAACAAGCTGTACCAGCTGCGTACCTGCAACCGGGTGCTGCCGAGAGACACCGGACTGGAGCGCCCCTGCCTGAATTATCATATTAAACAGTGCCTGGCTCCCTGTCAGGGCTATGTGAGCAAGGAGGAGTATAGACAGCAGGTGGCGGGAGCACTGGAATTTCTAAACGGCAATTACAGCCCGATTCTGAAGGATCTGGAAGAGAAGATGAACAAGGCAGCGGAGGAACTGGAATTTGAAGAAGCTGCCAGATACAGAGATCTGTTATCCAGTGTCCGCCAGGTGTCCCAGAAACAGAAGATCACAGAGGGCGTGGGTGAAGATAAAGATATCCTGGCGCTGTATCAGGATGAGACGGAAGCGGTGGTACAGGTGTTTTTCGTCCGGGATGGCAAGCTGATCGGCAGGGAACATTACTATATGACACATGTGCCGGAAAATAACAAACCAGCGATCTTACAGGATTTTGTAAAGCAGTTCTATGCGGGGACCCCATTTATTCCCAGAGAACTGATGCTGCAATATGAAATCGAGGATGCGGAACTGATCGAGAAATGGCTGTCGGAGCGAAAAGGCAGCAGGGTCTATCTGAAGGTGCCTAAGATCGGCAGTAAGGAAAAACTGGTGGAGCTGGCAGCGCAGAACGCAAAACTGGTACTGTCCCAGGACAGAGAAAAATTAAAACGCGAAGAAGGACGAACCATCGGTGCGGTGAAAGAAATCTCGGATCTGCTGCAACTGCCGTTAACTGGCACAGCCCGGATGGAAGCCTATGATATTTCCAATATCAACGGTTTTGAAAATGTAGGATCTATGGTGGTCTACGAAAAAGGAAAACCGAAACGCAGCGATTACCGTAAGTTCAAGATCAAAAGCGTCTCCGGTCCGGATGACTATGCCTGCATGCGGGAAGTGTTGACGAGGCGGTTCCGCCACGGCATGGAAGAGAGCAAAGAGCTGGAAGAACAGGAGATGGATCAGGAGTACGGAAGCTTCACGAAGTTCCCGGATCTGATTCTGATGGACGGCGGTCGCGGACAGGTGAATATTGCGCTGTCCGTACTGGAAGAACTGGGAATCAACATTCCGGTCTGTGGCATGGTCAAGGATGACAACCATCGTACCAGAGGCTTATATTATCATAATATTGAGCTTCCCATTGATACCCATTCCGAAGGTTTTAAGCTGATCACCAGAATTCAGGATGAGGCCCACCGTTTTGCTATCGAATATCACAGATCCCTGCGCAGCAAGACTCAGGTGAAGTCCGTACTGGATGATATCCCGGGAGTGGGGCCGGCCCGGAGAAAGGCCCTGATGAGGCACTTTAAGTCACTGGAGGAGATCCGGCAGGCATCGGTGGAAGAATTGATGGAAATTCCCGAAATGAATGAGCGTACGGCAGAGGAAATCGTGACCTTTTTTGCTTCACAGACAGGACAACCTGTGGTACACTAAAAGATAATGAAAAGGGCGGGGAACCGGGGCGGTTTTTTCGCGGAAAGGTATGGAGATTAGTATGGCAAGTGTAAGTTTAACCCGTGTTATCGAAAAAATGAAACTGGAAAATCTCACACCGGAGATCGATGTGAAACATGTGAAGATCACGCAGCCGGATATCAACCGTCCGGCACTGCAGTTAGCCGGATATTTTGAGCATTTCGATGCCACCAGACTGCAGATTATCGGATTTGTGGAATATACTTATATGGAGGGGCTGACAGATGAGACCCGCAGGGAGGCGTATGAGAAGCTGATGGCTTATGACATCCCTTGTATCGTGTTCAGCCGTGACCTGAAACCGGACCCTATATTCCTGGAAACTGCGATCAGACATCAGATCCCGGTATTATCTACGAAAAAGTCCACTTCTGATTTTATGTCTGAGATCATCCGGTGGTTAAATGTCAAACTGGCCCCCTGCATCTCCGTACACGGTGTACTGGTGGATGTCTATGGTGAAGGCGTCCTGATCACCGGTGAGAGCGGCATCGGTAAGTCCGAGGCAGCCCTGGAGCTGATCCGAAGAGGACATCGTCTGGTAACCGATGATGTGGTAGAACTGCGTAAAGTCAGTGATGATACGCTGGTAGGTTCTGCACCGGATATCACAAAACACTTTATTGAATTGCGTGGTATCGGCATCGTGGATGTCAAGGCACTGTTTGGTGCATTGTCCGTAAAAGATACCCAGACCATTGACCTGGTCATCCGTCTGGAAGATTGGGATAAGGACAAAGAGTACGACAGACTGGGACTGGAAGAGAATTATACCGAATATCTGGGCAATAAGGTGGTATGCCACAACATTCCGATTCGTCCCGGACGTAACCTGGCAGTTATCTGCGAGACGGCAGCTATCAACCACCGTCAGAAGAAGATGGGATACAACGCAGCAAAAGAGCTATACACCCGTGTACAGAACTCTCTGGCAAAAAGACGTGAGGAGGACGAGGACGATGAGTAAATATGCATTTGGGGTAGACGTTGGTGGAACCACAGTGAAATTAGGACTGTTCAATGACGAAGGACAGGTGTTGGACAAATGGGAGATCCCTACGGTCAAGGATAACGGCGGAGAGAAAGTTCTGCCGGATATCGCAGCATCCATCAAAAATAAAATGCAGGAAAAGAACATCACCGCAGCAGACCTGGTGGGCGTGGGAATCGGCGCCCCCGGTGCGGTAAATGCCGAAGGCTTCATGGTCAACGGTGCTGTTAATATCGGCTGGGGATCTTTTGATCTTGCTGAAACGCTGAAAAAAGAACTGGATCTGCCTGTTACCGTGAAGGCAGGCAACGATGCCAATGTAGCAGCCCTGGGCGAAATGTGGCAGGGCGGTGGTAAAGGCTATTCCAATCTGGTAGCCGTTACTCTGGGAACCGGTGTCGGCGGAGGTATCATCATCGACGGCAGGATACTGACCGGTACCAACGGTGCCGGCGGTGAAATCGGACATATCCATATTGAAGATGCTGAGACAGAGACTTGCGGCTGTAAGAACAAGGGTTGTCTGGAACAGTATGCATCTGCTACCGGAGTTACCCGTCTGGCCAACAGACGTCTGGCCAAAGACGATGCTCCCAGCGTGCTCAGAGGTGGTGAAATCTCTGCGAAGACCGTATTTGATGCGGTGAAAGCCGGAGATAGAGTAGCAATCGAGATCGCAGAACAGTTCGGCGAGTATCTTGGCAAGGGACTGGCAGTAGTAGCCAATGTGGTAGACCCGCAGATCTTCGTTATCGGTGGCGGTGTATCCAAAGCCGGAGATATCTTATTCAAATACATAGAGCCTTCTTATAAGAGATGTGCTTTCGGTCCCTGCAAGCAGACGAAATTCGCCCTGGCCAAGCTGGGAAATGATGCCGGAATCTACGGTGCGGCAGCACTGGTATTAAAGTAGGCTTTCGCGGCATAATTATAACAAAAAGAAAGAGCAGCCTGACAACATGATAAGTGCAGCAGTGATAGAAGCATTAAAAGAAATTGTACCGGCAGATAAAGTTCTGTTACAGGAACCGATGAAATTGCATACCACCTTCCGGATCGGTGGCCCGGCAGATTGCCTGGTCTATCTGGAAAACGAAGAGCAGCTCTGTAAGATCCAGAAATACCTTCGGCTGGTGGATGTTCCCTATACCGTGATCGGCAACGGAAGCAATCTGCTGGTCAGCGACCAGGGATATGCAGGAATTGTTCTGGTGGTTGGTAAGCATATGAGCCGGATCGAAGTGAAAGACTGCTATCTGGAAGCAGAGGCAGGGGCCCTGATGAGCCAGGTGGCAAAAGCAGCGAAAGAGCATGGCCTGACAGGCCTGGAGTTCGCCGCGGGAATCCCCGGTACCATCGGTGGCGGAGCTGTAATGAATGCCGGAGCCTACGGCGGAGAGATGAGCCAGGTGGTGACCACTGTTACGGTAGTCAACCGTAATGGAGAGATCATGGAACTGGACAACAGTACCATGGAGTACGGCTATCGTACCAGCGTGATCCAGAACCAGTCGTTTGTCGTGACGAAAGTGACTTTCCGGCTACAGCCCGGAGATCCGGAGCAGATCGCAGCCAAAATGGAGGAACTGGCAATTCGCCGCAGAGAAAAACAACCTTTGGAATATCCCAGTGCCGGCAGTACTTTCAAACGTCCCGAGGGACATTTCGCCGGGCAGCTGATCATGGAAGCCGGTCTGCGGGGATACTCCGTAGGAGGCGCAAAGGTATCGGAAAAGCATTGCGGATTTATTATCAACACCGGCAATGCCACTGCAGAAGATGTAAAAGATGTGATCTGGGAAGTACAGAGAAGAGTGAAAGAACGTTTTCACGTGGAGCTGGAACCCGAGATCAAATTCCTGTAACTATTCAGAGCCATGTAAATTTGTTTTCTGCGGATGCTTGCATCTTCGCAGAATCGCAAATTTATATGGCGAAGTAACCACATGAGCAGAGAACAGGAAGACCTGTTCTCCAAGGAAGCCTCGAAGAGGTGATTTTGCGAATGGGATTCTGAATAGTTACGATAGAATAACGAGGTGCATATGAGATTTGTAGTAGTAACAGGCATGAGTGGCGGAGGAAAGAGAACCGCATTAAAGCTTTTGGAAGATGCTGGATTTTACTGCGTGGATAATCTGCCGGTATCTCTGGTGGAGAAGTTCGTGGAACTGATTGCCATGCCGGGCAGTGAGATCAGCAAGGTGGCCCTGGGACTGGATGTCCGGGCAGACCAGAATTTCATGGATGCGACCCGGATTTTGGAGCAATTAAAGGAAAAAGGCTACAAATTCGAGATTTTGTTTATGGACTCCGACGATGCTGCTCTGATAAAACGGTATAAGGAGACCAGACGTGTGCACCCTCTTGCAGCAGACGGCAGAGTGGAGGACGGCATTCACAAGGAGCGGAAGATTCTGGAGACAATCCGCAAAAATTCAGATTACGTCATCGATACCTCCAATCTGTTAGTCAGAGAACTGAAGGAAGAGTTGGATCGTATTTTTGTACAGAACGAAGAATACAATAGTCTTATGGTAACGGTCATGTCCTTCGGGTTCAAGCATGGAATCCCCGCAGACGCCGATCTGGTCTTTGATGTAAGATTCCTGCCAAACCCTTATTATATCGAGGAACTGAAGCCCCAGACCGGTAATGATAAAGGAGTGCAGGATTATGTGATGAGTTTTCCGGAGACCGGAATATTCCTGGACAAGCTGACCGACATGATTCAGTTTCTGATCCCGAATTATATTAAAGAAGGCAAATACCGTCTGGTTATTGCAATCGGCTGCACCGGCGGTAAGCACCGAAGCGTTACTTTAGCAAATAAATTGTACGAACGTATGAAGGCGGAAGGTCATTATGGTATCAAGCTGTACCACCGTGATGTACCCAGAGAAGGAATCTGACATGTCATTTTCGAGTGAAGTAAAGGAAGAACTGGCAAAACACATCAGCCCGGCAAGACATTGCCAGATCGCTGAGCTGGCCGCACTCATGAACTTCAGTGGACAATACGGACGCTCCGCAGAAGGAGATTTCATGATCGGTTTCCAGACGGAAAACGAGGCGGTTGTCAGAAAAGGCTTTACATTATTGAAAAAAACATATAATATAGATACTGATGTTAAAATCAGCGAGGAACAGATGCGGAGTGTGATCGATAAGATCGGGGATCTGTCTGAGCCTGTGAGCCCCTTGTTGATTAAAAATTCCTGCTGTCAAAGAGCATTTTTAAGAGGAGCTTTTCTCTGCATTGGTTCTATGAGCGATCCGCAGAAAAGTTATCACCTGGAATTTGTATGCACCGATGAGGATAAAGCGAGACAACTACAGAGTGTGATACAGGGATTTGACATAGAAGCCAAGATTGTGCTTCGGAAGAAGTATTACGTGGTCTATCTGAAGGAAGGATCTGGTATTGTGGATCTTCTCAATGTGTGCGAAGCACCCATTGCCCTGATGAAGCTGGAAAACCTGAGGATTGTGAAAGAAATGCGCAATTCTGTGAATCGGAGAGTGAACTGTGAGACCGCCAATATTACCAAAACGGTAACTGCGGCGACCAGACAGATAGAGGATATTATTTATATCCGGGATCACTACGGACTGGAGAATCTGCCCGAGCCCTTAAGCCAGATGGCAGAGGTCAGGCTGGAGAATCCGGACGCTCCGCTGAAGGAACTGGGAGAGTATCTGGATCCGCCGGTGGGAAAATCCGGTGTGAACCATAGATTACGTAAACTCAGCGAACTGGCAGATAGAATCCGGACGTAAAAGAGGAGGAAAATTATGACAAAGAGGAGTATTACGGTCAGACTGGAAGATGGCCTGGACGCAAGACCGGTGGCACTGTTAGTACAGGAAGCCAGCAAGTACGAAAGCAACATTTATTTTGAAGTAGACGATAAGCGGATCAATGCCAAGAGTATTATGGGTATGATGAGCCTGGGACTTTGTGCAGGCGAAGAGCTTACAGTAACTGCAGAGGGTGCAGATGAGCAGACCGCTGTGGACAACATTGAAAAGTTTTTGAGCGGTCAGGTGGCTTAAGAACATAACATGAGAAGAAGCGGGGCTGATGGAGAATTCTGTTAGTCCCGTTTGTTGTATCTTGAGGGCAGTATTATGAAGAAGATGTTATTTATCTATAATCCCAAAGCTGGAAAGGCACAAATCCGCAACAAACTGGCGGATATTCTGGATGTATTCACCAAGGGCGGTTATGAGATCACCGTATATCCCACGCAGAGAAGTGAGGATGCCATGGAGAAGACCGAGAAGCGCAGCAAAGAATATGATATCGTGGTCTGCAGCGGCGGAGACGGAACGCTGGATGAGGTGGTCACCGGCATGATCCGCAGTGGCTTCCGTACGCCTATTGGCTATATCCCGGCCGGGAGCACCAATGATTTCGGAGGAAGCCTCGGGCTGCCGAAGAATATGGTGAGAGCTGCGGAAAATATTGTAAATGGGAATGATTTCGCCTGTGATGTGGGATCCTTTAATGAGGATGTGTTCGTTTATATCGCAGCTTTCGGACTATTCACGGATGTCTCTTATGAGACCGGACAGGATATGAAAAATGTGCTGGGGCATATGGCATATCTGCTGGAAGGAATGAAGCGGCTGTCCGCGATCCGTTCCTATCCCATGCGGATTACTTATGGCGATACTACGATCGTGGATGATTTTATCTTCGGAATGGTGACCAATTCCGCATCGGTAGGAGGATTTAAGCGGATCACCGGCAAAAACGTCAGGCTGGATGATGGCGTTTTCGAAGTAACGCTGATCAAACGTCCGAAGAACCCGATTGAACTGAATAACATTATGGTATCCCTGCTGAACCGGGATATCGATACCGATGCTATGTACTGCTTCCGGACGTCAAAGGTGGAGATCACTTCCGCAGAGCCTCTTCCATGGACTCTGGATGGAGAATATGGCGGAACCCATACAAAAGTAGTGATTGAGAACATCTGCCGGGGCGTAGACATCCGGGTGGAACAGAAGGAATCTTAAAATTTGGTAAAAATTTAACAATAAGCTGTTCCATTTTTGAAAAGAATGTGCTATAGTTTGGATAGTCACAAAGTGATTATTCGAAATGTGTTTTTCGTGCTTTTACGAATGTATAACATTTCGTATATCGTAACAAGAATGAGTATATAAAATGGAGGTATTAAAATGTTAGTATCCGCAACAGAAATGCTCAAAAAAGCAAAAGCAGGCCACTATGCAGTAGGTCAGTTCAACATCAACAACCTGGAGTGGACAAAGTCCATCCTTCTCACCGCTAAAGAACTTCGTTCCCCTGTTATTCTGGGTGTATCCGAGGGTGCCGGCAAGTACATGGGCGGTTATGATGTAGTCGTTGGCATGGTCAACGGACTGTTAAAGGATCTGGACATTGATGTTCCCGTTGCGCTGCATCTGGATCATGGCTCTTTTGAAGGCTGCTACAAGTGCATCGAAGCTGGTTTCTCTTCCATCATGTTTGATGGTTCTCATTATCCTATCGCTGAGAACGTAGAGAAGACCACTGAGTTGGTTAAGGCTGCTCACAGCAAGGGACTTTCTATCGAGGCAGAAGTTGGTTCCATCGGTGGTGAGGAAGACGGCGTTATCGGTATGGGCGAGTGCGCTGATCCTAAGGAGTGTAAGTCTATCGCTGATCTGGGTGTTGACTTCCTGGCAGCAGGTATCGGTAACATTCATGGTAAATACCCCGCTAACTGGAAGGGCTTAAGCTTCGAGACTCTGGCAGCTGTACAGGAGCTGACCGGTGAGCTTCCTCTGGTTCTGCACGGTGGTACCGGAATCCCTGCAGATCAGATCAAGAAAGCGATCGACCTGGGTGTATCCAAGATCAACGTTAACACCGAGTGCCAGCTGGCATTTGCTGATGCTACCCGTAAGTACATCGAGGCTGGTAAGGATCTGGAAGGCAAGGGATTTGACCCTCGTAAGCTTCTGGCTCCCGGTGCAGAAGCTATCAAGGCTACTGTTAAGGAGAAGATGGAACTGTTCGGATCTGTTGGCAAGGCTGAATAATTCTGGAATAAAAATGCAAAAGTCTCTCGCAGCGATGCGGG
>NZ_JAOQJO010000010.1:96650-144474 GCF_025567015.1 Waltera acetigignens
AAAAAGTTTTTTAAACAAGAAACTGTTGTGTGCTTAAGTTTTTGTTTTGTTTGTTTGTTTCTATGGTTATAGTATATGAAACAGAAATGTCCAAAACGTGTTATGGAATTGAAGATTCCTTGAAGGATTTGTAAACAAAATATGAACAACGGCCTATTTTGCGAATGGGGTTCTGAATAGCTGCAATAGCTGCGGTCTTACGGTTCCAGCATTGACTTCACATAATCCTTCGGTGACAGCCTCGTATATTTCTTAAAGATCTGGCTGAAATACTGGGGATTATTGCCGAAACCGACCATTTCCGCTACCGCATAGGGAGATTCTTCTGAGTGCTCCAGTAAAAGTTTTTTCGCCTCCTGAATGCGGAGCTCTGTTACATAGGCGGAAAATTTGCTGCCAGTCTGTTTGACGAACATTTTGCTGACATAATCCGGATTCATAAAAAGATAATTTTCCGAGATCCATTTCAGTGAAAGGTTGCTGTCACTCAGATGCTCTCCGATGTACTTTATGACCTTTTCCACACAGTCTGTGTATTTGTGCTGCGGTTCCACAGAGAAGATCGAGGTCATGATCTGCTCCGCAGATGGAATCAGGTCATTCATGGTGACACAGACGTTGACTGCCATGAGACTGTCTGTGGTCTGCAGTTTGCTGAGCGGGTAATATTCCTTCTTGGAGGCCTCCATTACCAGACGGATCATCTGGGTCTTGGCCAGATCCACATCCTGTTCCCCGGATAATTCTGTGAAAAATCTTCTCTGCAAAAGTTTTTCCGGTGGCATTTCCGTGAGGAACAGCTGTGTCAGCAGGGAATCTACCCGGGAAGCAGTCTTGCTTTTACAGGTTTCCACACAGGATACGATGACCTGCGTGATCTCTGTTTCATTGGAAGGCTTTAACAGATAGTGTTTCACACCATAGCGCATGGCGGTCCGTGCAAATTCAAATTCACCATATCCTGAGAGGATGATAAACTCTGTGTTCAACTGGGCAGCACGGACCTTTTCAATCAGATCCAGCCCGGATAAACCGGGCATCTTGATATCTGTCATGACAATATCCGGGTATTCATCCAGAATACAGTCAAAGGCTTCAATACCGTCTTTGCAGACAGCAGCCACATCAATTCCCAGAGAATTCCAGTCGATCAGGGAATGGATCGTTTCACGTATGATCTTCTCATCATCCACGATAATCATCTTTAACATAAGGTATCTCCATTTTTACTACAGCAAAATCATTTTCGTTATAGAAGTGCAGCCCGTATTGCTGGCCGAACATCAGCTGGATGCGTTCTTCAATATTTAACAACGCAATGCCCAGACCCTGTTCCTGAATCTTATGTGTCCGGAGATTCTCCAATAAATCATCGGGGAATTCAGATCCGCTGTTTTTCACATAAATCTGTATCAGCCCCTGGGAATACACACAGGTGAGATTGATGATACATTCATCCGTGATCTGCTCCAGTGCATAGTGTACGGCATTTTCCAACAACGGCTGAATGGAAAGCTTGGGAACCTGTGCATCCAGACAAGCATCCGGAATGCTTTCCGTAAAATTCAGACGGTTGTCAAAACGAAGCTGCTGTATAGTCATATAATAATGTATAATATCAAGTTCCTGCTTCAACGTAAAGCGTTCTTTTTTGTTCAGCGTCATCCGCAGGAAATGACCCAGGGAGTCTGCAATCTGTGATATTTCCGGCTCTCCGATGGCCTTGGCCCGCCAGTTGATGGCATCCAGCGTGTTATACAGAAAATGCGGATTCATCTGGGATTCCAGACTTTTTAACTGCGCATCTTTAGCCAGCAGCTGTTGACGGTAATTTTCAACAACCAGTGTCTGGATCCGCTCTGCCATATGTGTAAATTGCCTGTGCAGAATACCAATCTCATCGGTACGATCATTATAATCATAAGGAATCTCTGCCAGTACGGTGGAGTCTTCACCGAACCGCTGCATACGGTAGAGCAGCAGATCAAAATGTCTGGTGATCTTACGTACGATCAGGTGGACGATCAAAATGGAGCACAGGAAACCGCAGAACAGGATCAATACATATAGAAATGCAGTCATCTGCTGGGATTTTGCCACTTCGTCATAAGAGATCAGATGCAGATAATTCCATTCATTGATGTCCATGGTGCCGCGGATGGCAAAATATTTTCTGCCATTCAGGGTGACAACAGCATAACTTTTGATTTTATCATTGATTTTCTGTACTTCCTCTGTATCCAATTCCGGAGAAGAGAACAGCAGCTGGTCTTTCTCATAGATGATCCAGTAGGAACCTTTATATTCATTGCTGATCTTGGACATTTCCGTTACCAGATCTCCCAGATTTACATTGATGATCAATGTTCCGAGATTATCCAGTCGTAAGTTCTTGATCTTTTTGATCTCCCGGACAAGAAATATACCGTGGTCTTCCGCATGGGAAGTTACCCATACCGGGGAGCCTTCCCCGGCCTCTGCCAGAGCTATCAGTTCTTTAGTCAGATCCGCATCCGGCCGACAGGCAATATTTTCATTGGTATAAGTGATGAATCTGGGGCAGGAAATTGCCGCCATTTTCAGGTAGGGCTGGCGGTATTCCAGGTAGTGTTTCTGTAAAGCAGAATAAATATCAGAGTAATAATGTACAGCATAGTCTTCCTGGGGCTGGTAGATTTCATCCAGTGTTGATTGGACTGTAGAATCTGAACGGACGATATTGGTCATGGTCACCAGATCCTCCAGCCGGTTAGTAAATTCATAGGAGACTAACGACGAGGAAGACTGCATGGACTGATACAGCAGCTTATGATAACGCGATGTAATAATGGAAAAGGCAGCTACCAGGAAAAAGAACAGAAAGAGAAGGTCAATCCCTATGGTAGAGAGCAGTAACTTGGTTTCTAACTTCTGATTTGCTATTTTTCTCGAGATATTCTTATTAAAAAATGACATGATATACAAGCCTCCATCAGTTCTTTATTGATTATATACACAACATGCACATGTTTTCAACAATGATATCGGTTTTTTGGTGCAAATAGACGGAAAAGTATATTCCTGGAAAAAATAAGAACTGTTATAATTAGAACATCAAAAAGAAGTAAATCCATAGCGGATTTACCTTTCGATACCAAAAGGAGGGTTATATTAATGAAAAAGAGAGTTTTATCCCTGTTAATGGCATCCGCCATGATCGTCGGACTGACTGCATGTGGTTCTTCCAATGAACCCGCAGCTACCGCTTCCACCGACAGCGGTAATACCGCAACCACGACTGCTGACAACAGCGGAAGTGCAGCGGCCGGAAATGTATCCATGACATTCACCTGGTGGGGCAACCAGACCAGAAATGAACGTACACAGGCAGCCCTGGATCTGTATTCTGAGCAGAATCCCGGTGTAACCTTTGATACACAGCCTGCAGAGTGGAATGATTACTGGACCAAGCTGTCCACCCTGGCAGCAGGTAATTCCCTTCCCGAGTGCCTGCAGATGGACTATTCCTATCTGGCACAGTATGTAGCAGCAGATCTGCTGGTAGACCTGACACCTTATGTAGAAGATGGTACGCTGGATGTATCTAATGTATCTCAGGGTATTCTGGATGCGGGTTCCATTGACGGTAAGTTATATGCAGTCTGTGCAGGAATGAATGCACCTTCCCTGTTCTACAACAAGACCTTGCTTGACAGCCTTGGAATCACTGTAAAAGATAACATGACAATTGATGAGTTCGAGGCAGTGGCACGTGAGGTTTATGAGAAGTCCGGTGTTAAGACTGATCTTCCTTACAGTGCAGGTGACAACTATCTGCCCTATGCAATGCGTTCTCATGATGTGGTGAAGCTGTTCAATGAGGATTCCCTCAATGTAACAGATGCAGCAAGTCTGGTACCGGGCTTCCAGATTTATGAAGATGGTGTCAAGGACGGATGGATCATCGGCGCAGATGTTCACGCTGAACTGACTTCCAACTCTGTAGAGCAGAGTCCTCTGGTATACTTCTCCTCCGAAGCAACCCAGTCCTGGTGCGGATTCTTCTGGTCCAACCAGCTGTCTGCTATGGTAGCGGCCGCTCCCGAAGGCATGGAGATCGGCATCACCACATGGCCTTCCGAGAACCCTCAGAAGTCTAACTTCTTAAAGCCCAGCCAGTTCTTTGCAGTATCCAGAGATGCCGGCGAGAATGAGGCAGAAGCTGTTAAGGTTGTAAACTATCTGTTGAACTCTGAAGATGCTAACAAGATCCTTCTTGGTGAGAGAGGTGTGCCTGCTTCTTCCGTAGTAGCATCCGCCATCGCTCCTCTGCAGGATGAGACTGCACAGGTGGTTACCAAGTATGTAAATGACGTAGTAACTCCCAACTGCTCCGCTATCAGCCCTGCGATCCCTGATGGAGCAAATGAAGTATATGATTACTACAACCAGCTGGTTGATAAGATCCTCTATGGTCAGATGACCGCACAGGAGGCAGCAGAAGATCTGTTCAAGATGGGCAACCAGATCATGTCCAGATAAGCTGTCTGAACTTACATAAGTAATAACAATCTTACAACATTTTTTAGAATGACAAAATGGGTACTGTGGAAGCATCCGCAGTACCCATTCTGAAAAAAGGCTGCTTCTATGAATGCTGCAGCAACGGAGGTAACGTTATGAAGACAACAAAGCACATGACTATCCGTCAGAAGCTGAATACGGAAAAGGCTGCAGGTATCGTATGTACTATGCCATTTATCGTTGGATTTCTGGCGTTTATGATTATTCCCATGTGTATATCGCTGTACTATTCCTTCTGCGATTACAACATTTTACAGCCCCCTACATTTACCGGCTGGGCGAACTTTAAGAGAATGTTTTCCGATGCAACGTTTTATCAGTCGCTGGTGGTAACTTTCAAATTTGCCATCATT
This sequence comes from Waltera acetigignens, assembly GCF_025567015.1. Classification (NCBI taxonomy): domain Bacteria; kingdom Bacillati; phylum Bacillota; class Clostridia; order Lachnospirales; family Lachnospiraceae; genus Waltera; species Waltera acetigignens. The sequence continues at coordinate 101,567 of NZ_JAOQJO010000010.1, forward strand.
TCGGTTCCGTTACGACTGATCTTCGCATTGATCGTTGCGCTGCTTTTATTTAAGAGTACGAAAATGACAGGCGTTTACCGTGCACTGTATTATCTGCCTTCCATTATCGGCGGATCTGTAGCAGTAGCAATCCTCTGGAAGAGACTGTTTGCGGTAGACGGACTTGTAAATAAACTTTTGATGGTGTTCGGAATGAAAGAGCCGGTAGCCTGGCTGGGAGATACCAGAACCGCAATCTGGACTCTGATCATTCTGGCAGTATGGCAGTTCGGTTCTTCCATGCTGATCTTCCTGTCTGCATTGAAACAGATTCCTGTCAGCCTTTATGAAGCGGCAAGAGTGGATGGTGCCAACGGATGGCAGCAGTTCTGGAAGATCACACTGAAGCTTCTGACCCCCACGATCCATTTTAACCTGGTAATGCAGATGATCAACGGCTTCCTGGCATTCACACAGTGCCTGATCATCACACAGGGTAAACCCATGAACTCTACTCTGTTTTACACGGTATACATGTACCAGCAGTCCTTCCTCTTCGGAAGTACCGGCTACGGCGCAGCACTGGCATGGATCATGTTGGCATTGATCGCATTTATTACATGGATCCTGTTTGCAACCAAAAAACTGTGGGTATACGATGGCGGTTTATAGAATCGGAAAGGTACGCCGCAATGCGTAAGTGGGTGTTATTATGAAAAGAAAAAAGACAATCAGTAATATTATATATCATGTTTTAGTATGTGCTTTCGGACTGGTAATGATTTACCCTCTGGTATGGATGGTAATGAGCTCCTTTAAGGATACGAACACCATCTTCACTACGGCCACCAGTCTGATCCCGGAGAAGTTCACATTACAGAACTATGTGAACGGCTGGAAGGGTTTTGCCAAAGTAGGATTCGGCACCTTCTTTAAGAACTCCCTGTTTATCTCCATTACCGCCACCATTGGAACCGTACTTTCTTCCTCTGTGGTAGCCTATGGATTTGCCAGATGCAAATTCCCCGGCAGAAAGCTTCTCTTCGCAGCAATGCTGGCATCTATGATGCTGCCGGCACAGGTACTGATGATCCCTCAGTATCTCTGGTATCAGAAGCTGAACTGGGTTGGAACCAATCTGCCGCTGATCGTGCCTTATTGCTTTGCTATTCAGGGTTTCTTCGTTTATATGATGACAAACTTTATTGAAGGCATTCCCAGAGAGCTGGATGAGGCAGCAAAGATTGACGGCTGCTCCTATTATACCATTTTCACCAAGATCATCTTCCCGCTGATGGTTCCTACCATGATCACCGGATGTATCTTCTCCTTTATGTGGAGATGGGATGATTTCCTTGGAGCATTATTGTATGTCAACAAGACAGAGAAATATCCTGTCAGCCTGGCACTGAAAATGTTCTGTGACCCCAGTTCTTCTTCCGACTACGGTGCTATGTTCGCTATGGCAACCTTGTCTATTCTGCCTGCAGTATTGATCTTCTTCTGCCTGCAGAGATATCTGGTAGAAGGAATTTCAACTTCCGGCCTGAAGGGCTAAGAGAGGAGCAGAGAGATGATATACGATGTATTGGAATACGGTGCAAAAGGTGATGGCGTGACGAATGACGCTGCAGCCATCCAGAAGGCGATTGATGCCTGCAGCCAGGCTGGCGGCGGTAAGGTCCTGTTACAGGGAGGACATGTCTTCCGGAGCGGAACTATTTTTCTGAAATCAAATGTAGAATTTCATCTGGAGATGGGGGCTGTCCTGAAAGCCAGTGACCATCTGGAAGATTTCGATATGTTGAAAGTGGGAACGCCGCAGATCAGTAAGGTAGATACTCCGACCTACAATGCCTGTGATTACAATGGAAAACCGACGCTGAATTTTGTATACAGCAAGGATGCCGAAAATGTGGCCATCACCGGATTTGGTAAGATTGACGGCAACGAGAAGATATTCTATGGAAAAGTGACCAAATGGCATATTGACGGATATTTTTATCCAAGAGTACCTTTGCTGTTCCTGGAAAATGTAAGGCATCTGACCATCCAGCAGGTAACCCTGACCGGCAGTGCATTCTGGACCACTCATCTGGTGGGATGTAAGGAAGTATTGATTGAGGGAATCCGTATTATTAATAATCTGCGTCTGGCTAACTGCGATGGCATTGATCCGGATCACTGCAGTAATGTGAGAATCTCCAACTGTCATATTGAATGCGCAGATGACTGTATTGTATTTAAGAATACGGCGGCTGCCATGGAATATGGTCCCTGCGAAAATATTGTAGTGGATAACTGTACCATGATCTCCACCAGTGCCGCTATCAAGTTCGGCACGGAGAGTGAAGCACCTTTCCGGAATATTTCCGTGACCAACTGTAGTATCCAGCGCACCAACCGTGCTATTTCCCTGCAGTTACGTGATAAAGGCTGTATAGAAAATGTCACATTCTCCAATCTGAATATTGATACCCGCCTGTTCTCCAAGGTACATTGGTGGGGCGAGGCAGAACCCATTACCATCACTGCGGTGAAGAGAAATACGGAGACGAATGTGGGATATATCCGGAATGTCCGTTTCCAGAATATCAACTGTGTCGGAGAGAATGGCATCCTGATCTATGGTGACGATTCGAAAAATATCCGGGATATCACATTTGACGGTATTCATGTCCAACTGGAGAAGAAGACGGACTGGCCGAAGAATTGCCATGATCTGCGTCCCAATGAGGGGAATGTGATCCTGGAGGATTCTCTCAGAGTGCTGTATGCCCGCAATGCGGAAAATATCCATTTCCGGAATTTCTCCTATGAGATTACTGAGGACATGAAGGGCGAAGTGCAAGATCCTATTTTTATTGAAAACTGTGAAAATGTGGAATACTGATCCATAGATATGAAAGCTATGGACATAAAAAGACCTCCGGAGATCAGAGAACATCTGACTTCCGGAGGTTATTTCTTGAAATCTTATCGATCCAGCTTGTTGGGTTCGGGATAGGTCTCGCCGAAGGTATCTACGGTAACACTTTCCATTACCTGGTCCTCCAGGGGACGATCGCTGTAATCGGTAGGGGTCTCAGCAATCTTATTTACCACATCCATACCCTCAATGACTTTACCGAAAGCGGCATAAGAGCCATCCAGATGAGGACTTGTCTTGTGCATGATGAAGAACTGGCTGCCTGCGGAATCGGGATGCATAGCTCTTGCCATAGACAGAACGCCTTCGGTATGTTTCAGATCATTGGTCACGCCGTTAGCAGCGAATTCACCCTTGATGCTGTAGCCGGGGCCGCCCATACCGGTGCCATCGGGACATCCGCCCTGGATCATGAAACCGCGGATGACACGGTGGAAGATCAGACCATCATAGAAATGCTTGCTGATCAGGCTGATAAAATTGTTAACGGATTCAGGTGCAACTTCGGGATAAAGCTCGCATTTGATCACACCGCCATCCTTCATGGTAATAGTAACAATAGGATTCTTTGCCATAATAATTTCCTTTCTTTCTTGACAGAAATAGAATAAAATGATGTCGGGGTCAAAAGCCCCCGACTTTGATGCCTACGAATTGCTTCGTGCTACGCACTCTCACAATTATACCCAATATTCGCATATCGTGGGATTATCATCCCACTTTTATGCTCATATCGGAGCGGGTCCTAAGGTCTTTCACCCACCTATGAGCAAGCTCATGTGGGCTTAGACCTTTTGACCCTGGCATCATAAAATATAAATATTATTGTAATGGATTCCCGGGGAAACGTAAAGAGGAGAATTGCTGCAGATGGATTTTTTGAAGCAGGTGTCAATAGAAATATATCCGGAAGGTGCATCGGACGAGGAACGAAAAAGCTACAGTAAAAAATATGGTGCGCAGATGCACGCCCTGCTGGATGCGATTCGCAGACAGAGACAGGAAAGAGAATTTTCCCAACAAAGAAACGGGTCGGGAAAAGAGTGCTTCGAAGAGAAAAGCGTCCGGGATAGCATGATGTCCGGGTATGAAAGCGGGCAGGGAAAACTCTGGATCGTAGATAACGGTATACGTGCACAGGAACTCTTGGAGCAGGGCTGCCCGGTGCTTGTCTGGCTCCATGAGGACAACGGGGATCAGGATTTTAGCGGTGTCCGTTATGCCTGTGAAAATATCAGTGAACTGGATTTTGATTATCTGGAGAAGGTCTATCGCAGATACGTGGGCATTCCCTGGGAGATTCTGACCACGGAGAGGTGTCTCATCCGGGAGACCGGTGCGGAGGATCTGGATGCCCTTTATGAGATTTATGCGGATCCTTCTGTGACGAAGTACACAGAAGGACTCTATCCGGAGCGGGCGAAAGAAGAGGCCTATCTGAAGGATTATACGGAAAATATGTATTATTTTTATAATTACGGCGTCTGGACGATCTGTGACCGGATGACCGGACAGGTGATCGGCAGAGCGGGATTCTCCAACCGCGAGGGTTACGAGGATCCGGAGCTGGGCTTCGTCATCGGTGTCCCGTGGCAGCGGCAGGGGTATGCCACGGAAGTATGCAAGGCATTATTAAAATACGGGAAAGAAGAATTGGGATTTGAGCGAGTGCAGATGTTAGTGATGCCAGAGAACGAAATATCCCTGCACCTTGCGGAAAGACTGGGATTTTCCCAACTGGATCAAGTCACCTGGGAAGGAACTTGCTATGAGCGACTTCTTATGGAACTGTAAAAATATAAAGAAAATATAAAAAACATGTTGACACTCTAAAACCACGGTGCTATACTCTCAACATAGCAAAGGCGCTACAGAATAAAACTGTAGCGCCCTTTTTGTTATGGCGACGAGGAAAGTAAACATCGTGCTGGCACGAATGGTCACTTGACGACCGCTAATCATACCGGGATGTATATCCCGGGTATTGTCCGACAGTATCACAACGCGCGTGGCCGGACAAAAATAGCGTATGGGTATGTGGAAAACAGTTTAACTGCTATACCCTAAGGATGCGATGCAATGGGGCTTCGAAGGATGAGACCATAGTATCGCATATTTTTTTACACCGGTGAAGTATGGTGGAAGATATTTCACGAAGAGTGAGGAGGAAAATGTTATGACAGAAGAAATCTTAAGTGCAGTAGACGGTCAATTATTTGCAGTCTGGTTTCTGATCGGTGCGGCCCTGGTGTTCTGGATGCAGGCAGGATTCGCAATGGTGGAGACCGGATTTACCAGAGCCAAAAATGCCGGTAATATTCTGATGAAGAATCTGATGGATTTCTGTATCGGTACTGTAGTATTTATTTTGATTGGCTTTGGATTGTTACTTGGTGAAGATGTAGTAGGTCTGATCGGCAAGCCGGGACTGGACATCTTTACTGCCTATGAGAATTTTGATTATTCCAATTTTGTATTTAATCTGGTGTTCTGTGCTACCACAGCTACCATCGTATCCGGCGCTATGGCAGAGAGAACCAAGTTCTTATCCTATTGTATTTATTCCGGTGTGATCTCCGCATTGATCTATCCCATTGAAGCTCACTGGATCTGGGGCGGCGGCTGGCTTTCACAGCTTGGCTTCCATGATTTCGCAGGTTCCTGTGCAATTCACATGGTAGGTGGTATTTCCGCACTGATCGGAGCAAAACTGTTAGGACCCCGTATCGGTAAGTTTGATAAGGATAAGAGTGGTAAGATCGTAAAAGTAAATGCATTTCCCGGACATAACCTTCCGATTGGATGCCTTGGTGTATTTATCCTGTGGCTTGGCTGGTACGGATTCAATGGTGCTGCTTGTACTTCTGTAGAGCAGTTAGGTTCTGTATTCCTTACCACTACCGTAGCTCCCGCAATCGCAACTGTAGTATGTATGGTATTTACCTGGATCAAATATGGCAAACCTGATGTATCCATGTGTTTGAATGCATCTCTGGCAGGTCTGGTAGCGATTACCGCTCCTTGTGATGTGACGGATTGCTTCGGTGCTATCGTGATCGGTGCAGTAGCAGGACTTCTGGTAGTATTTGGTGTATGGCTTCTGGATTATAAGCTTCATATTGACGACCCTGTAGGTGCTGTTGCAGTACATTGCATGAATGGTATCTGGGGTACTATCGCAACCGGTTTATTTGCAACCACTTCCGCACCCGGCAATGACAGTGTGGTAGGCCTGTTCTATGGCGGTGGCTTCAGGCAGCTTGGTTTGCAACTGTTAGGTTTTGTAAGTGTGGCGGCATGGACTGCAGTAACTATTACCATTGCTTTCCTGATCATCAAGGCTACCGTAGGCTTACGTGTATCTGAGGAAGAAGAGATTGTTGGTCTGGACTCCTGTGAGCATGGTCTTCCTTCCGCATATGCAGGCTTCAGCATTATGGATATTTCCAACACTATGACCATGGAGGTAAATGAAAATACCAGCCTTGGCGTAAGTGATTATGACACAGCTTCCGCAGCCATGAAGGAAGCGGCAGTAAAGGTAGAGACAGCTCCGGCAGCAATTCCTGCAACCGGAATCTACAAAGTAGTGGTTATTGCAAAGCTTGCCCGGTTCGAGGTACTGAAGAAGGCTCTGAACGATCTGGGTGTAACCGGTATGACCATGACACAGGTCATGGGCTGTGGCGTACAGAAGGGTGCCGGCGAGATGTATCGTGGTGTTGAAATGGATGCGACCCTGCTGCCTAAGGTGAAGGTAGAAGTTATTGTCAGCAAGATTCCCGTAAGCGCAGTCATCGATGCTGCCAAGAAGGCTCTGTACACCGGACATATCGGCGATGGCAAGATCTTCGTATACAACGTTGACAAAGTAGTAAAGGTTCGTACCGGCGAAGAAGACTTCGCAGCTCTGCAAGACGTGGAGTAATAATGCCAGGGTTATAATCCCTAAGACACGACGTGCCTGCACGGGAGTGGCTTGCCCCTAACTTAGCTTTTATCTAATCCCTCAATTTGGTATATACAGGGCTGTGCCCGGATGCTGCGACTCATCCGGGTGCAGACAGGATCCCCGGGTGCTTCCACCACCCGGGGTTTTTCCTGACTTCCGATGTGGATAAGATTACCCTCTTGAAAAGGTTTTGTGGAAATGATACTATCATCGTAGAAGTATAGATTTTCAAAGGGCATATTAATATGGAAGCAAATACAGAGAAAACACAAAAGCAGACAGAAAATGTTATAGAGAAAGAGAACAAGATCGTAACGGGAGTCATCTGGCAGCAGCTGCTCCTGTTCTTTTTCCCTATTTTGTTCGGGACCTTTTTTCAACAATTATATAATGCTGCAGATGCGGTGATCGTAGGGCGCTTTGTCGGAAAAGAAGCTCTGTCGGCGGTAGGTGGGGGCACCGGTACGCTGATCCAGCTGCTGGTGGGATTTTTCGTGGGATTGTCCAGCGGTGCCACAGTCATTATTTCCCAATATTATGGGGCAAAACGTGCCGAGATGGTAGGCTATGCCGTGCATACCTCCATTGCGTTCAGTCTGGTGGCGGGAGTCGGCATGATGATCGTGGGTATTACGGCGGCACCATGGGCACTGCGCGCGATGTCTACACCTGAGGATATTTTGGGACCGTCGACAACCTATATCCGAATCTATTTTCTGGGCGTTATCGGGAATCTGATCTACAATATGGGCGCAGGTATCCTGCGGGCTGTGGGGGATTCCAAGAGACCGCTATATTTCCTGATCGTCAGCTGCCTGACGAATATTGTGCTGGATATTGCATTTGTCATCGGACTGCATAGGGGTGTGGCTGGAGCCGCACTGGCGACCATTCTGTCGCAGGCACTCAGTGCGGTACTGGTATTGTGGGTGCTGATGCGGACGAAGGATATGCATCGTCTGGAACTGAGAAAGATCCGTTTTGATGGAAGAATGTTCCGCAGGATCATCCGGATCGGACTTCCGGCGGGATTGCAGTCGGTGATGTATACATCGTCCAATATTCTGATCCAGTCCAGCGTTAACGAACTGGGAACGGATACGGTAGCGGCATGGACAGCCTACAGCAAGATTGACAGCCTGTTCTGGATGATCGTCAATGCCTTTGGCATATCGATCACTACCTTTGTGGGGCAGAATTATGGTGCGGGGAAAATGGATCGTGTACACAAGGGAGTCCGTACCTGTATGGGGATTACAGCCGGGGCAACCGTACTGTTGTCCGTGATCCTCTATAATTATGCATCGATCTGTTATCAACTGTTTACCACAGATGCACAGGTGGTAGTGATCGGAGAACAGATTCTGCATTTTTTGGTACCTACATATTTTACCTATATTGCCATTGAGATTTTGTCCGGTACTCTGCGCGGTATCGGCGACAGCTGGCTTCCCATGATCATATGCTGCCTGGGGATCTGCGCACTGCGCGTGGTATGGATCCTGACAGCCGTACCTCTGAAAAATGACATTCTCACCATTGTATTCAGCTATCCGCTGACCTGGACGGTGACCAGTATTGCTTTTATTGTGTATTACCTGTTTTTCAGCCGGCTGAAGATCGTGGGACGTAAGAGATAATTCGTAAGATATTGCACTTTATTCTATAAAATTCGCATAGAAACGGGATGAAAATAAATTTATAATAATGTGTAACTATTCAGAGCCATGCAAAACTGTGTTCTGCGAATGCTTGCATTCAGGCAGATAAGCAGTTTTATATGGCGAAGTAACCTCATGAGCAAAAAGGAAGCCTCGCAGAGGCGGTTTTGCGAATGGGGTCTGAATAGTTACAATAATGTCAATAATTTTCTTTCGGAAAAAGGAGGTATTTAAATGTATCAGGCAGATGAGAAAAGATATGAAGAAATGAAATACAACCGCTGTGGTGCCAGTGGATTGCAGCTTCCGGCAGTCTCTCTGGGATTATGGCACAATTTCGGCTCCAATGGGAATTTTGATAATATGCAGGACATGTGCCACACAGCATTTGACCATGGCATTACACATTTTGATCTGGCAAATAATTATGGACCGGTACCGGGCAGCGCTGAGGAGAATTTTGGACGGATCCTTGCAAAAGGACTGGGAAGGTATCGTGATGAACTGATCATTTCCACGAAGGCCGGTTATGATATGTGGCCCGGCCCTTATGGCAACTGGGGCAGCAAAAAGTATCTGGTAGCCAGCCTGGATCAGAGCCTGAAGCGCATGGGACTGGATTATGTGGATATCTTCTACCATCACAGACCGGATCCAAATACACCGTTGGAGGAGACCGTTCGTGCACTGGATGGCATTGTCAGATCCGGTAAGGCATTGTATGTGGGAATTTCCAATTACAATAAAGAACAGACCATTGCAGCGGCAGAACTGTTCAAGGAATTGGGCACACCGTTTATTATCAACCAGAGAAAATATTCCATGTTTGTAAGAGATATTGAGAAGGATGGTCTGAAAGATTACGCGGCAGCTCACGGCATCGGTATCATTACCTTCAGCCCTCTGGCACAGGGACTTCTGACCGACCGTTATCTCCACGGTATTCCCGAGGACAGCCGTGTCCGTACCGACGGCAGGTTCCTGAAAGAAGCGGCGATCGTGGAAGAGACATTGAAGAAGGTACGTGCACTGAACGATCTGGCAGCCCAGAGAGGACAGACCCTGGCACAGATGGCACTTTCGTGGATCTTAAGGGATGGGGATATTACCAGTGTTCTGATCGGAGCATCTAAGCCCTCACAGATCTTGGATAATATCGGTATTGTACATGCAACCGCATTCAGTGAAGAAGAGAGACGCAGAATTGAGGAGATTCTGGCATAAAAAAGCCGGTGCCTGCAAGAATATTGCAGACACCGGCCTTTATGTTATCTTCCGTAGAAAATCTGTGCGATCGGGGAATCCGGAGACAGGATCACCGTCTTATTATCGCCGGTCATGGAAGCCTTCAGTGCATCCAGGCTTCTGACGAAGGAATAGAAATCCTGTTTGGATTCATCGGAATAAGCTTCTGACAGAATTCTCATGTATTCCGCTTCGCCCTCGGCAATAAGAATCTCCGCATTTTTATTGGCCTCCGACAGGAGAACATTGACTTCCTTATCTGTGGTATTGCGGATTTTCTGTGCCTCAGAGCTTCCCTCTGCGGTATAGGTTGCGGAGATGTTTTCACGTTCGGAGATCATACGCTCGTACACAGCGGCTTTGTTGTCACTGGGCAGATCCAGCTGTTTGGTTTCGAAGGAGAGCAATTCAATACCGTATTGCTCAGTGGTGTTCCCAATGTTTTTCATAATGGCTGCAGCCAGCTCTCCGTCACGCCCGGAGATGACGTCGTTCTGGGTCGTACTGCTTATGATATTTTTCGTAGAGTTATATACGATGGTGTCCAGACGGCTCTCTGCGTTGGAGATGGAGGAGTTCAGGGTCTGGGCAAATTTCAGAGGATCATTGATCTGCCATAAAATGTAACTGTCACAGATCATGGTCTTCTTGTCACTGGTGATGACATCGGAGGAAGACAGATCATAGAGCAGGATCTCCTTCGGAAGCTTATCGACGCTCTGTACAAAAGGAATCTTAAAGGTAACACCTGCAGAACTCACTACATGGTCTACTTTACCGAACTGTCGGATCAGACTGTATTCGTTTTCGTTGGTAACGACAATGCTGGAGGATCCGATGATCAACAATGCCAGTACTAATAGAATCAGAGATATATTTTTCACTTTTTTCATATTTATAAAACTGCCTTTCTGTAGACAATGGTTATTGTGCAGCTTCAGAGGTGCTGCTCTCCGAAGAAGCGGAAGCGGTACCTGTGAAGGATTCCAAAGGATAGAAGGTCTGTGTATTGCCGTTGGGGCTTTCGATGACAACCTTAAGGTCAGGCAGTACTTCTTCCATGGTCTCGTAGAACATACGCTGTTTGGTGACGGTCGGGTTCTTGATATATTCCTCGTACATAGCGTTAAAACGCGCAACCTGTGCAGTAGCCTCATTGATGCGCTCGGCCTTTTGCGCCTCAGCGTCTTTGATGATACCGTCGGCCTGTGCCTGCGCCAGAGGAAGCTGTTCATTGCGGTACTTATTGGCATTGTTCAGGGCAGTTTCTTTTCCCTGCTTGGCGGTTTCCACGGCCTTGAAAGCTTCCATGACTTCGGAGGTAGGCGGCTCGGAATCCTGGATTGTGATATTTACCAGTTGGATACCGATATCCTGTTCGCTCAGACGCTCCAGAATCATTTCTTTAATAGCGGCCTGAATCTCATTTTTTCCGGTAGTCAGGACATCGTCCACCGGATAACTGCCGATCACGGTACGGATACAGCTCTGGCTGATGTTACGCAGGATCAGTACGGGATCCTTGGATGCATAGACAGCTTTTACCGGGTCACTGAAACGATACTCTACGAAGAAATCGACGTTGACAAAATTATAGTCGGAAGTGATCATGAGAGAATCATCGGTTTCCGAAGAATTGGAATCTACATCATATCCCAGGGAAAATCCCTGAATGGTGGTATTTACTTTACGAACCTGCTGGATGAATGGTATCTTAAAATGAAGTCCGGGATCCGTTACCGCTTTGGCCTGGCCTAAAGTGATCAGAACCGCCTGCTCCTGTTCACGGATCTGGTAAGTGGAATTAAAAGCAAAAATAGCGATTACCAGAATCACAAGAATGATGCCGGGGACTTTCCACCAGCTTTTTTTCGTTTTTGCTGCTTCCGCGGTGCCGGAACCTAAATCTTCAAAGCCGTTCTGGCGATTACGGAAGGAGTTGAATTTTTTCATAAATATGCTCCCTTCTCATTGTAATTCGTTTATTGGTTGTATATTTTACTATATTAAAGGATGAATGAAAGGAAGGCAATGGAAAATTCTGCACGATAAAGAGGGTTAATGCCGGATTCTTATCAGTTGCAAAATTGTTCCAGTCGTAATATGATGAAAACATGTGGGATGAAAATTATCATATTTTAAAACCACAACAGAAATTACAGTAGAAAAGGATGGAAAAGATGAAAGTATATACTTGTTTTCCCGGCGGAAAAGCCAAAGCTCTGACCATGAGTTATGATGATGGTAAGTTACAGGATAAGCGGCTGATCGGTATTTTTAATAAATACGGGATCAAGGCAACCTTCAACCTGAATTACGGACAGGTCGGAGAGCGGCCCCGTATGACCTTCGAGGAAATGGAAGGATTATACGACGGTCATGAGATCGCAACTCATACCATGACCCATCCCACCATTGAGAGATGCCCACTGGTGGAAGTCGCAGAGGAACTGTTGGAAGACCGGAAAGGTCTGGAGAAATGGACCGGCCGGATCATCAGAGGACATGCATATCCCAACGGTTCTTACAGTGAAGAGATCAAACAGCTGTACCGTCAGTTGGGCGTGGCTTATGCCAGAGTGGTAGAGACGGTTCCGGATTTTGCACTGCCAAAGGATCCGTTGGAGTGGCATGCTACCTGCCATCATAATGATCCGAAGCTGATGGAGTACGCGGAATTTTTCGCCGATTTCAAGAAGAGCCAGTACCTGAAGCTGATGTATGTCTGGGGGCACAGCTACGAGTTCGATAATAATGACAACTGGGATGTGATCGAGAACTTCTGTAAATACATGGGCGGCAGAGACGACATCTGGTACGCCACCAACATCGAGATCATTGATTATATGGATGCAGCGAAACGTTTACAGTTCTCTGCGGATTACGAAAAGGTATATAACCCCAATGCCTGCAGCGTATGGCTGCAGTTAAACAGTGACAAGTGCGTGGAGATCGAGGGCGGAACCCTGGTGGATCTGAATACATTGCTGTAAAAAGTTAAGCCGGATAGCGATGACTGTCCGGCAGGTGTGCTGGAGAATACACTGATGAAAACCATAAAACTTGCGGACAGACAGTAAGAAAGATAGGATAGTAAAGACCGGATGGTGAGCTTATTTTTTGATAAGTTGTCGTGCAATTTATTAGAATGGAATTTTTGAAAGAGCCAGCACCTTGAATGGGCTGTCTCTTTCAATGTCACCTGTAATTGACAAACTTGAATTTATATAATTATTCCTCTAACTTTCCCCATTTTACAGGCTTTCCCGCCTGTCCATTAGTGAAATGATATGTAGTTTCCCTTATTTTTGCCCTTATGAGATAATCACAAGGGAAATAAGGGAAATTTTTTAGTCATTGCCCACCACTTTATCAAGAAGCCGAACTGATTTTCGTTTCGCATCTCTTGTGGAGTGAGCATAGACGTTCATTGTGGTACTGACATCTGAGTGTCCCAACAATTCCTGCACATCTTTTGGGGCAGCTCCATTTGCTAAAAGGTTGCTTGTATAGGTGTGACGTAACTGGTGGAAATGAAAGCCTTCAAATCCCTCTAATGTTTTTGCCACCTTTCTGCAAACAGTCCCCAAAGTAGTTGGAAGTTCCAAACAACCATCCGGTCTTAAACAGACGAAAGAAATTTCTTTATAATCTGTCGGGACTTCCTCTGTTCTGTCTAAACAATAATATTCGTAGTACACTCTGTTTTTCTCTTTGACCTCTTTGTAGTAGTTCGTGTGATAAAGTTCTCCGTACTGCATTCGATTTTTTAACTGCTCTTTCCGGGCATTACGGAAAATCTCTACCAGTGTATCTCCAAAATCAACAACCCTTACTTTTTTCCGCTTGGTTGGTCCGATGATATATTTGCGCTTTGAGCCATCATATCGGATGCTGCGTCTTATGGTAAGGCATTGTTCTTCCAGATTTACGTCCTGCCATGCCAAACCGCAGGCTTCTCCAATACGAAGCCCGGCATAATAGGCTATCTGGATTGGAAGTATTGCGGCTGGGTTCTTTTTTTGCAGATAAGCAAGCAATCTTTCATAATCTTCTCGTGAAATTGGTTGGACATTTCCGTCCATATCCTCATCGGAAAACAAATCCACTTCATCCGTCTGATACCGCAGTTTAATATACTGCATGGGATTGAACGTAATATACTGCTTTGGAAATACTGCAAAACGGAAGGACTGCTGCATGACTGCGGAAAAAGAATGGATATAATCTTTGCTGTAACCCTTTCTCTCTTTTCCGTCGGGATGAACTCCCCCGAAGGAAAGCAAATCGAAGAAGGATTGCAAATGTTCAGAGGTTACATTTTTCAGTTTCCGTTCTGCCAATGGGTGTTTCTTGATATTTCGGATTGTTCCGAGGTAATTCTCCACCGTACCATTGCTGAGCGTACCTGTTTTTAATTCCTCCTCTGCCCACACATCCAAAAGCTGTCCGACTGTGAGATTTTCCGCTTTGGCAACAAATTTCTTTTTCTCATAATCATCCATTGCCTGACGGAGCAGCTTTTCAGTTTCACTTTTGCTTTCTGTTCCAACGCATTCTTTCTGAACAAGATTGCCGCTTGCGTCCTCTACATAGAAGCGGTAGTACCATTTCTTTCCTTTTTTTCTTACAGATCCTTTTGCCATAATCGTATGTCTCCTTTCGATATTAGACAATCGGAACTGATGAAATGCTTCGTGCGTGTAAGTATATCATAACTCCGGTTGTCTTACTATACCGATTCGGAATCTTCGTATAAGACTTCTGATAAAAGATTTGCAAGCCTTTGTTCTGCTGTTTTTGGTTTCTTGGAATAGAGCCTTACAACGTCTGCCATCTCATTAAAAGCATTGATGGTGTGAGTGATTTCCCTTAAGAACATAATCTCATTATATTCATCATTCGATTCAAACCCTATTGTTTTGGCAATATCCGTCTGACCAGCATTCCCCTTGAAGTTTTTGCAGGCGAACTGGAAGGAATCCAAAAACAGACCATATTGTTTTAACATCAGCAGTAATAAATCTTTTGAAAAAGCATCTTCTTCTTTGGTAAGGGCAAGCGGTAACTGTTCCAGAATATCTCCCATCGCATCACGAATCTGTAACTCTCTCTTATCCGTAATGTCGGTTTCATATTCATCTGTTTCCCCTTTGAGCCATTCCACAGATACATGGAGTGCTTCCGAAAGACCTTCCAGCACCATTTTTTTCGTATTGTCAATCGAACCATTCTCATAACGCAGGATTGTAGAAGCGGTAACACCCATCTTTTCTGCGACATAAGGCTGTGTCAGATTCAATTCCAGACGGCGCTGTTTTACTCTGCTGCCTATCAGCTTGCGTAGTTCTTTATCTTTCATGCTGACTGCCTCCTTTTTCGGTATGTATGAATTATAGCATTGTTTTTCTGTAATTGCAATATGCAACTTAAAAATTATTTTTAATATTTCGCAACGCTTGACAAAAAGATATGAAAAGGATATACTTACATCACAAGAATTGCATAATGCAATTTATAAGGAGGTGATTATATGACGCAAAGAAAAATTGCATTATCCATCGAAGAAGCTGCTGACTATACGGGAATCGGCAGAAACACCTTAAGACAGCTTGTAGAATGGAAGAAACTTCCAGTATTAAAGGTTGGTCGCAAAGTCCTGATTAAAACCGATATTCTGGAAATGTTTATGGAAGCGAATGAAGGTCGTGATTTGAGGGATAGAGGAAATGTAAAAGCCGTAACAAGAACTGCGGCAAATTAAAAAGGCGGCTTCCAAAGAAACCGCCAAAGGTTCTATCAGACCGAAGCCATGATATACCTACACGCAAGAAGATTATACCATGTGCTTCTTCTGATACGCAACCGAGAACTTATGTTTGTAAAAGAAAGGGGAATGTAATCATGGCAAAATCAACAAAAAGTTATGAAGAACGAATGCTTGAAATGGAAAAGAAGGAACAGGAAAGCCTTGAAAAAGCAAAACGATATGCAGCACAGAAGAAAGAACTTCTGAAGCGAAAGAAAGCCGAAGAAAGTAAAAAACGAACCCATAGGCTCTGTCAGGTTGGCGGTGCGGTGGAATCCGTTCTTGGTTCGCCTATTGAGGAAGAAGACATCCCAAAGCTGATTGGTTTTCTGAAAAAGCAGGAAGCCAACGGGAAATTTTTCTCAAAGGCAATGCAGAAAGAAACAAATACCGATATGGAGGAAGTGTAATGGCGGAGGGGATGAGGTTTTCATTCCCTTCATTGCTTTTTTATGAAGGGCGCACTTATGGACAACCAGAGGTCGTCCCAATAAGTTTGCCACAAGTGGCAACCGGTCTGCGCTCACGCTTGCCGGGCTCGTTCCGTCGGCGGGGCTTTCAGCCAGACCTGCTCATGCCGCAGGAGGCACTCTTCGCCAGAGGGGCGCATTCCATGCAGGCTGCTATGCGCAGGGCACTCTTACGCAGAGGGCGTTCCGGCAATGCTGCTTTTCCTAAAACCGAAAGCAATGTTGCCGGAAATCTATGCCGGATGTGCAGAAAGGAGGCATCCAGACATGGCGATTTTTCATTACACAGTCAAAATAGTCGGACGTAGTAAAGGGAAATCTGTTATCTCCGCTTCCGCATATCTCAATGGGGATGTGATGAAAAATAAGGAAACCGGGCGAATCAGTTATTACACTTCTAAAAAAGAAGTGGTCTACACCAGTCTGATGATGTGCGAAAACGCACCTCCTGAATGGCAGATAGTACCAGAGGAAAATATAAAACGCTTTCAGAAATCTGTCCGATACAAAAAGTCAGCAGATAAAGAAGCTGCTTTAGAAAAATTTAAAATCACATTTCAGAAACAGAGGTTATGGAATGAGGTATTGAAGATTGAAAAAAGTGCGGATGCCCAATTTGGCAGGTCATTTGAATTTGCCCTTCCCAAAGAATGGAACAGACAGGAACAAATTCAATATACAACTGACTATATCCAAAAAACTTTTGTAGATAGAGGAATGTGCGCTGATTGGAGTATCCACGATAAAGGGGATGGCAACCCCCATGTCCATCTGCTTCTGACTATGCGTCCTTTTAACCCGGATCATTCTTGGGGAAAGAAAGAAGTCAAGGATTGGGATTTTGTCAGAGATAAAAACGGAAATATCGTGATTGATGAATCCCATCCGAACTGGTGGCAGGATAAGAAAAACCCTGACCGTCATGGAATCCGTATCCCTGTATTAGACGAAAACGGAATTCAGAAGATTGGTGCAAGAAACCGCCTGCAATGGAAACGGGTGCTGACCGATGCTACTGGATGGAACAATCCAAAAAATTGTGAACTATGGCGGAGTGAGTGGGCAAAGGTGTGTAATGAACATCTTTCTTTGCATAATCAGGTCGATCACCGTTCTTACGAAAAGCAGGGAAAACTCCAGATTCCTACCATCCATGAAGGTGCTGACGCAAGAAAGATTGAACAAAAGTTTCTTGCCGGGCAGGAAATAAAAGGTTCGTGGAAAGTAGCGGAAAATCAAATCATAAAACAACAAAACACGTTATTGCAAAAGATACTGGACACCTTTGGGAAAGTATCAGGTGCATTATCATTATGGAAGGAGCGATTAAATGACATTAGAAGAAAGCCGGGAAATTATACCCTTAATGGAGTCCATGATTGGGCAAATCGAAGAACAGCAGACCTTAATGGCAGAAATGCTTCTGGAAATGCAGAACCGGGACACCCAACTCTCTCTTATGCAGGAACAGAATCAGAAATTGCAAAAATTAAACAGCGAGTTATCCGAGCTGCTCAACATTTTGCCAAATACCGAGGAACTACTTTCCAAGATGGAAGAACAGAAAACGAAGATAGAACTTTTGGAAAACGAAAATCAGCAATGGCAGATATTGGCACAGAAGCTGAACAGCGAAAACAGTTTATTACTGAAACAGAACACCGAATTGCTGAACTGGAACAGCAGGTAGAGAAAGGACGTGATATAGATGAACGAATCCAGAGAATTAAAGAACGCCGAACAGTTGGAAGAACTTCTGCTCTTGACCGAGGAGATACAAGAAGAGTTGGAACAGAAAGACCAGCTTATCGTGGAACTGAAGACGCAGCTCAACGAATCTCTGACCTTGAACGAGAAATTAAACAAAGAGAACAGAGCCGGGAATATTCAAGCATTAAAGAACGACTTGAAGCTGGCAGACAGAGCATTGCGGAGCGAGAAAGAGAAGCTGCGAAGCGCAAACGTCACGATAGAGGAATGTCAAGATAAAATACGATGCTTAACACAACAACGGGATTATGCCCGGACACATCAGAAAATCGTAGAGATACCGGTAGAAAAGCCGGTACTCTATAAAAAATGCGAAGCCTGTGACCGGACAGCCTATCAGAATGCAAAAGCAAGATACGAAACACAAAAAGAGCAACTTGCAGGACAATATAAAGCAAAAACGGTAATGTTCCAAACAACCTTGTTCCTTCTTGCATGGTATTCGCTGACAACCACTCTTTTTCAGGCAGTACAGTCAGATGTGTTCCTTTCCGATTGCAAATCATTCTTCCATGATGCAGCATCATTCATACAAACTTTTATCGGTTGGACGATTGATGCCGGGCAATCTGTGGCACAAATCAGCACAAAAATTCCAAATGAGATTATAGCCGGAATCATATATTGGTTATTGATGATATTGGTTGTTGGAATATGTGTGGCAGGGACAGGGATACTGGCAATACTGATAGAAATAAAGGTTATAGAATTATATAAGAAAAACTGTTGGGATGTTATTACCCTACTGATGATACTGACAAGTGCGGCTGTCATCATTTATTTTGGAGAAGTAATTAAAAAAGCATTATCAATAAATCTGTTGTTCTTTTGGTTAATTTTACAAGGAATATATCTTACAATTCGACGCTATATAAGTCAAGATACTGATTGACTAGATACAAAATATTTGATAAAATATAAATAGAAATACAGCAGATCAAAGAAGGTAAAACTTATGAGAGCAAAGAAAGTGATTGTAGGGGTAGCTATTAGTGCAATGTTAATTTCTTCATCAATTCCAGTAATGGCATTTTCTGTTACAAACGGGAATAAGACATTTGATAAAAAGTGGGAATTGAGCACTACATCTGATGGCGGAAAAGGTGTTTTGACTTATGGTTATAATACTCTTGCTATTAATGAAGATTATGCACACGCATATCATTCAACTAAAGATCATTACGCATATGTCAAGAATGGAAATGGTTCTTTTTCGGGTTCAAATGTTGGTAAAGGTAATTGGTCTAAAATTGAGGTTGCTCATAAAGGAAATAGTATTACCTACGGTAATAGCTACTAAACAAAGGTTCGGGATAATGGCTGAGTGGTTGGAATTCCAACCACTCTTTTTTGTGGAGTGTATATAAATGAAGAAAAAAATAAAATATATAGGAATTGTTTTGGTTATTTTGTTCTGTTGCTATAATTTATTTTGGTACTTCGGGAGTTATAAACCATATAACGAATTTCAGAAAGACTTCCCTGAAATAGAAGAATCTGGAGTAAAAATTTACACAGATAAAGATGGATTCCAGTATAGTGTGTCTGTCCCTGATTATTTGCTTTGGAATGGAAATCTTGCGATAGCTGAGTCAGATGTTCGATATGCACTAATTATTTGGATAAAACCATTTCACCAAGGAATAAGTCAAGGCGTGCTATTTAATGACTATAAGGATTTGAATACTCAAATTATGTTGTCAAGTAGCAAAAAAGCTGAAGATCAAGAAGATCAATGGATTGTTGATGAAAATAGCACAATATTGACTACGATATTTGAAAAAGCAAATAAAGTATGGAATCTGGGGTTGAAATAAATGAAAGCAATTAAAAACTTATGTTTGTTTTGTTTCCTGATTTTTGGAATACTTATGCAATCTGAAATATTTCAAGATCAGCTTTGGAACTTTTCTACAGCATATTTTACGTCATCACGCTATGAAGTTGCTAGTGAAGATATGTCGCAGTTTCTGAAAGATGTATCAGAAACTGCAACGGAGAATGATGTACATATTTTTTCTCAGTACAATGAAATCAATAATAAATACCTTTCAACACTTCATATTTATGGCGATGATAAAGTAATCAGACAAACATTAAAAAATACTGCAAACATAGAAGAATCAGAATATACCGCTTTAGTTTCCGGAATTACGAAAGTAAAATTTCATAATCTCTCAGAATTGCAAAGTACCTCTGTGGGTTATGAAAACTTTATCTCATACATAGGAAATGAGGACAATATTATCTCTGCATATCAGAAATTATCAGAAAAATATAGCTTAACTTATCCAGAATATTGGAATTCTACGGAAAAGGACATGATTTTTATTATATGGGGTATGATTATTGCATTGATGATTGTTCTAAATGTAATTGAAGTGGTTAGGCGAAAAAAAGAGGTTGTTGTACGAGTTTCCTTAGGAGAAAGTGCTGGTTTCATAGCATTTAAGGCTGCTTTATTCGATGTAACTTTTGACATTGCATTATTTATTGTTGCAAAAATATTGCTGTCAAATTATATATCGGGAGCATATGAGAATAGACTCGTCACAATTTTATATTCCATTGGAATTATTCTTTCCACTATTCCATATTGTTCTTTTTGCTTTTTTGATATTAGAAAGGCATTCGCAAATGCAACACACAAAAGAGGAGTGGATTTTTTAATTTATTCGTTAAAATTTATAGCAGGGGTAGCCGCTGTTTTTACAATTACCACTAATATTAGTAGTATTCATAATAACCTATTTACAAATGAACATTTGTTAGAAGAATATTATGATGCAAATTATTTTACCGTAAAGACTACTGATTTTAATGCTGAAAAAGAAGAAGCTTTTTGGAATAAACTATACAAGAATGAATATAACACATTAAAGCCTGTAATATGCTTGAATATTTTAAATGATAAAAATGATGTGATATATGTAAATAATCATGCAAAAGATATGTTACAAGGTTTTACGAAGCAGATAAATGCAGTAGAGAATGAATCTTCTGATTTGATTATTTTCATTCCAAAGAATAGATATTTTGCTAAAAACAAGCAATTAGCCTATGACTCCTTGAGCCATGTTTTAAATCATGATAATTTACAACAATTAAATATTCAGTACATAGAGTATAGCGAAACAGAATACTTTTCCTATTTAGATACAAGTAGAATAAATGGTATCGAAAAAAGCAAAAATCCGATAATTATTTATCAGGCAAACAAAGATTTAGCAGTCAATGGTGGGTATCTTGAAAGCTATAAAGCAGGAGCAGTTTTATTTCAATGTGATGAAAAACAGCTAAGAAATATCAGCAAAAAGTATGAAGATATGCTTGGAAATTATCAGCTAGTAATTACAAACGTACATGAACAGTATTTATATAATCACACATTTTTAATAAAACTCGTGGGATTTTTAAGTTCTCTTTGTACGATTGTATTGCTTTTAAATATTATGATTATTGTTACAGTAAGTAGACTAGAGTTCCGAGAAAATGCAATGAAAATTTCCTTGATGAAAATCTTTGGATATAGTTTATTTGAACGGCACAAAACACTTCTTAAAATGATTGTAGTGGAAAATTTTGTGATATTAGTAGGTATGCTTATCTATTCTTTATTATCGGTACAGACTGAAGTAGGAATTAGCATTCTTGTTAGTTCATTTATGGCACTAATAGAATTTACAATTATTTTCTTTAATATCACAATTGTTGAAAAAACAAACATACCGAAATCATTAAAAGGAGGTTGCTTATGATAACAATTGAAAATCTATGCAAAGCATATAATGATAAAATTTTGTTCAAAAATTTTCATTTGGAAATTCCAGATAGCCGTTTTTTGGTAATTAGTGGCGAAAGTGGATGCGGAAAAAGTACTTTACTTAATATGATTGGAGGTATTGAAACTCCTGACAAAGGTTCTATTATTGTGAATGGTTTTGATGTGGCAAAAAAAGGAAAAAAGCAGAAATATTTCAAAGAAGTTGTTGGATTTTTATTTCAAAATTTTGCCCTTTTGGAAAACAAAACAGTAAAAGAAAATCTAGAAATAATAAAAAAATCAGGTAGAACGGATATTTCAATAAATGAAGCTCTTGAAAAAGTTGGTTTACAGAAAGTAATTAACAAAAAAGTCTATCAATTATCTGGTGGCGAACAGCAGAGAGTTGCGTTAGCTCGTTTAATGCTAAAGAAATGTTCGATTGTATTAGCAGACGAACCAACTGGTTCCTTAGACAAAAAAAATAGTGAGATTGTTATGAATATATTGCATGAGTTAAGTGAACAGGGAAAAACAGTTATTGTTGTAACTCATAGTGAAGAAATTGTAGCACAAGAAAAGCATGTTCTATATTTATAATTACCCATAATAGAAGAATATGTTCTTTCGGGAGACACCTCCTCTAAGAACATATTCTTTTGGTTAAAATTGATTATAAAGATACTTTTATTTCAGTATATTCGCTATATTGATGGGATATATATTTGCATATTATTTATATGGATAAGGATTATAACTCTAGTGAGTCTTCTGCATCTACCCACATCTGTAAATTACCCTCAAGATATAATCTTGCATATTCCAAAGGCTCATCCACAGCCAATGAAGTAAGCGCACATTCTGATCCGTATGTGGTTTTTAGATTTTTTTCAGCTTTCCAGCAATCAATGCGAAGCATATATCCGGCACTTGTGTAAACATCAATACTATCGTGATTTATGTTGTATTCTGCATAAATTGTTCTCATCGTATCTTATCTCCATTTTCTTTTAATAATCAGTTATAGAGTTAAATATCGAAAACATTTCAATCAGTTCACCATGTCGTTATTGTTATACTGTGTTATGAAATTTTCTTTCCCTTATTTTTTCCCATATTAAGGTTCATGAAAACCAATGTGAGAATATAACACAAGGGAAAGAGTAAGGGAAAGCTCACTTGCTACAAACTTAGTATTTTCAAGGGTTTGCGAAGAATTTGATAATTAAATATAACAGTTATTAAATTTCCTAAAATATGTGAAATATCAACTGAAATTTATATAATTGGTGTGCCTATGTGCTTATCTATTCTCCATTGTGGAGGATTTCCATCATCAGCCCAGTATTCATCCATTGACGTAATTTTATCATTTGCTGTTCTTATGAATGACACCACATGGAAATATACACTTCTATCTTGGGGATAAACTTTTGTTACCGTGATGAATAAATCGCCTATCACTTCAACTCGTTCAACTGTTCCATCCCAATCACCTGGATATTCACAGTTTGCAATAATGAACTCATCGACCGTAAAGTGTTCGTTGGAACAATGCCAATTCACATACGCATCTTTGTGAAAAAAACTTCTGATTGTGTTCTCATCTTGAGCCAACACAGCCTTAATAAAACTGCATACATCCATAATTACTTACCTCGTCAAATTCCGATTTTCTCAATTCTCCAAACTGGAAATTAGCGATTTCTTTTTCCGGTATTCTCTGTCCCACGGATTTCCTCATGATAGAAATAATCTACAATCACCGGATGCCCCTGCGGGACTCTGCCATAAGGCATTTCATTATCCACAAAGGCACAATCATACTTCTTAGCCATTTTCTCAGCTTTTACTTCAAGTGCTTCAAAGTAGCTGCGGTTATGCTTGTTATAGATCTCGTCGTAAAGTGGTACAAGATCAGGATATTGTCCGGCGATATAATCCATAATTGTCTTTTTGAAACCGCCTCGAAGATTGAGATTTTCGAGCCAGAACAGATCGCACTGATCCTTTACCCGCTCAAAGATCGCTTCAAAGTCCGTGATACCGGGAAATACCGGGGATACGAAACAGACTGTACGGATCCCTGCTTCATATACCTGCTTCATAGCAGCGATACGACGCTCAATGCTTGAAGCAGAGTCCATATCGTTCTTGAAATTTTCATCCAGTGTGTTGATCGACCATGAAACGGTCACTCGTCCATGCTTTTTCAGCAGATCAATATCCCGTACCACAAGATCAGACTTTGTGCAGATCAGAATATCTGCGTCACTGCCGATCAGCTGCTCCAGAAGTTTTCTGGTATTCCCGAATTGCTCCTCCTGTGGATTGTAGCCATCTGTCACAGAACCGATGACCACCCGCTGTCCGGCATATTTCTTCGGATTTTTAATTTCCGGCCAATGCTTCACATCAAGGAAAGTGCCCCATTCCTCCTTGTGCCCGGTAAAGCGCTTCATAAAAGAAGCATAGCAATACTTGCAGGCATGTGTACAGCCCACATAGGGATTGACCGAGTAACCGCCTACCGGCAGACTAGACTTAGTCATGATGTTCTTTGTTTCCACCTCACGAATGAGGATTCCATTTATTACTTCTTCCATGATTTCTGTACCTCTAACACTTTATTAAATTCTTCCGGCATTTCCTGAATCATATTTTCATCCCCTATGATAGGGACAAGGTCTTCCTTCATAAACACCGGAATGCCGAGCTTATGTGCCTGGTCCGCCAGAGACCATGCCCATTCCGGCTCCGTATGAATCTTCCTGTTCTGAACTCCGGTCATGGTGCCGACAACGATCCAATTGATTCCGGAAAGGTCAACTGTGCCGGGATCGTCGAATAACGGCTCAAAGGTAACATGGTAATGTTTTGCTCTGACGTTTTTCCGAAGGGCATCGATACGCCACAGTTCTGCTTTCCTCGTCACCGTAACGCCAAACCATGCGTTTTCCAGATCGGTATCAAAATCCAGCAAATCAGGTCGCTTGGTAAGGAACAGGAACTGATGCTGCGGATTTTCACGGATCTTTGCAAGTACCTCGTCTCTCCATTCCGGCTTCCATCCGGAGAGATCGCTCATCCCGGTAAGAAGAAAGTTCTGCGGACGTTTCTTTTCCATCATCTTGAGCTTACCCGGAAAGAATTCAGGGTTAGCGAAGTCATCAATCATATGCCAGCGTTTCACGTTGTTGCGGGCATAGCAATATGTACACCCCACTGTGCAGCCAATGACAATATTCATGTTCTGAATCTGATCTTTGATACAAATACTCATGACTTCTGCCACTCCTCAAGATTCTTTCTGATGCGGTCGAGACATTCCTCAAACCGGGTAATTTCTTCCTCTGAAAAACCTTTGTAGTAAATACTGCCCATCTCATCAGATACAGAATCGTACTCGCCCTTTAAGGCATGTGCTTTCTCAGTCAGAAACAGGAGTGTTTTCCTTTTGTCCGTTTCAGACTGAACACGGCTTATCAGCCCTTGATTTTCCATTCTTTCCAGCATTGTAGTAAGAGATGTTATCGCTAATCCGCATTTAGTCGAGAGTGACCTGATTGAGATACCATCCTCCTGCCACAGCACATAAAGAATACGTCCCTGGGCTCCATTAAACGCATCAATATTCTTTTCACTGAGAATCTTCTCGAAAATCCGGTCTCCAAGCTGTTTTATTTTGGTGACAAGAAATCCTCCATTCATTTCCATACAAAATCTCCTATATAGTAGTTTATCAAAAACATACTATATAGGAGCTTTATTGTCAACAGTTTATATGTCCTAATAGGTAAATTCCGTTTTTTTCGATTCTCCAAACTGGAAGTTATTAGTGCTTATCTTTTAGAAAACAGCCAGCTACAGCGACGCCAAATCCAAGAAAACCTAGGACATATCCAAAGAAATTATTTGTTGTCACAGCAATTCCTAAAAGTATTGTTGCAATCCCCAATAACTCAACCTTAATTCCTTTCATAGCAAATACCTCCGTTACAAACTTGAATTTTCTTATGCTCCTGTTCTATTTTACAACCACAGTGTGGACAATATTCTTCACTATTTATAGGTACAACCCTTAATGATTTGCCACAGAATGGACATTGATTTTTGATTACAATTATGATTAACCTATTATAAGTTATTCCACTTCAATTTTTGCAAATATCATCCAATCTGCAATACATGAAATTAAAATAACTATTCCTAAAAATGCAGGTACTCCTGCAAATTGTTCTAAATAATTTGAATGAATTCAATATTATGCTTTTTTCTCCTTAAATGGCTTCAGAAAGATCACCCATCCATAGATCAGCAGATTCATTACCAGTGCCACAGGAATAGCTCCCCAGTGGATTTGCTGATTCTGAAGTACATCCGCAGAGTACGTTCCTGAAAAAACTACCACCATATTATTATTCAGAAAATGAATAATTATCGGAACCCAGATATTCTGGGTTTTCATATAAGTATATGCCATAAAAATCCCCAGTGAAATACAGGTAACAAACTGGCTTGCCAGAGCCGTCAGCCCCATATCCGGCGTAGTGTAATAGAAGAAGTCTATTGGCAGATGCCATACAGCCCACACACAGCCCAAAAGGATTACGCCGCCTTTTAGTCCAAATTTTTTCTGAAGAAGAGGCTGAAGATAATATCTCCATCCGTATTCTTCTCCAAAGAATGCCACTACTGACAGGAAAAAGTTTACCAAAACAGTAAAAAAAATGATCCAGGTAGTAGGATTTGCCATTATTTTGCCAAATTCAGAAAGCTGGCCGCTCAGAGCACAGGCAATCACAAATCTGAGAAGATATAATCCAATAAACAACAGGATCATACGAATAGATATATTCCAATGTTCGCTGTTCAGTCCATAGGATCTGCGCTTTTCTTTACCGGATTGCAGAAGAAGAATCCAGAAAATAACGCTGCCACCTATTATAACGTACTCCATGATCGTTGCCCACTGAGAATATGGCATGCTCATCAGATCTCTATTTTGGGGAGCCAGAACAGAAGCCGCCGTGCAGACAACCAGCACCGCCGTGAGAGCTACAAAGAATATGAAAAAAGCCGTTGGAAGATTTTTATCTCCTTTTTTGGTAATTAAATAAGCCATCATCACACCTGCTGCTGGATACAGCATCTGCGCATTTGGAAAAGCGCTGAGATCAAGACCTTTTCCATAGCCATACCACATCAGAAGTCCCATTACATATGTGATTCCGTATGCTATAATCACATAAATCAATAGCTGTTTTTTCTCTGTTTGCATAAATTTCATAATTTCCTCCTTGCAACTTCAAAGTTATTTACTTCTCTTCATACTTTTTAACGATAACTAAACTATAAACAGCCATAATTACAATTGTTTCCACCATCACACCAATAACCGACAACAGAACGTATGGTGTATTTTGACCATCTAACAGCGGAATTCCTAATATAACAAAAATGATTCCATAGATTATAAACAATAGTCCGCTCGCACGATTGTAACCTTTAACATCTTTTACTTTTATTGTTTCGGTATTAGCCCAGAATCCAACGGGATTCTTAGAAAACATATCTTTTATTCCTAATCCAATTATAAACACTCCCAAAAGTGACCATATAACAAACCCAATCATATTGTTTCTCCTTACAAACCGCATTAAAACCATAATGAGACACATTCTTGTATTTCCCAAAATCGAGATTTACTAATTCTACAAATCCCGATTTTCTCAATTCTCCAAACTTGAATTGAGATTTCATATATTCCAAGGGATTTAATAACTGTTATATTTTATTATCAAATATCTCTCAATCCCTTGAAAACACAAAGTTTATCGCAGGTGAGCTTTCCCTTATTGTTTCCCTTGCGTTATATCGTCCCACCAGTGTTTACGAACTCTGATAAGGGCAAAAACAAGGGCAAGAAAATTATATAAAACAGTATAACACAAAATAAAAGTGACATTGTGAACTGATTGAAATGCTTCTGATTTTTGCAACAAATGATTGATTTAACGATAAGGAGATTTGATACGATGAGAACAATATTTGCAGAATACAATCCCAAGCGCAACAGTATTGATGTTTACACCTCTGTTGGCTATATGCTCCGCATTGACTGTTGGGAAGCTGAAAAGAACTTAAAAACCACACCAGGATCAGACTGTGCATTAAACGCACTCGCCATTGATGAACCTCTTGAATATGCCAAATTATATCTTGATGGAAATTTGCAGATGTGGGTAGATGCGGAAGACTCATTAGATATTTTTTAATTTTTAAACAAATACAACAGTTTAAATCGCTATTAACCACAATATTTCCGGAAAATTCATCATAGGTTTGTGCAAATGCAAAGAAACGGCGGCTCTGAAAATCAAAGCCGCCGTTTCATAGGCGCGTGAAAATGTGTCTGCTCTGCGACGGCTTTTTTTCTTTTGCCGTCGCGCTGCAGATAACCTATTCGTTCTATTTTGAACTTCTTTTATGCTACCTGATGTCTGCAATAGGAATGAATCGCCAAGAATGTAAACACAAATAATTCAATTCCTGCCGAAATCAAAATAACATGCGGTGTCCAGAAACTCATTCCACCGATATTCAGATAATTGAAATCTGCAAGCTGAGAAAGGAAATTGTTCTGCATACCAATTCCGGCAGATGGAAGTATGGTAGAGAGCCATGTTGCTCCCATCGCTACATAAGCAAAAAGCGGCATGAGAAGAACTACAATAGAGATCAGCAAAACTGTCAATGTGTCTTTACATTTTGCAGACAGGAACAACGTACAGCTAACCGTTGCTAATACAGAAAGTAAGCCCGCTGCTGCGAGAATTATCTGCAACTGCCCCAGATTGATGTTTGGCAGATTAATGATAGAGTATCGCATCTGAAACGATGTTTTTAAGCAATCCGTCCCGAACGCTGCATCTAAAATCAGAATGTGTATCGTGATCCCGACAAGGAAAGTAACAACGAAAAGTGTAAATGCCGCCAGAATTTTGGTAATTGCTAATTGTTTATGCCCGTATTTGGTGGTTCGCAGGATGCTGTCACCGCCCGTTTGATATTCTCCGGCGAAAGTAGATGCTGCGATTGCCACACACAAAATAGCAAGGAACAAAATATAAAACTCAATATAATCAAATGCATCTTTTGAAATTCCAGAATGAAGATAAAATGGCGTATCAAGTTCTGAATATTTTTCAAGAGCTTTCTGCTGTGCGGTTTCGTTTTCTCTTTGCTCATTCCGCATGACATCCTGTAAATGTTCTGCGCACTTTTCATAATAGGCTCCGTCAATGTCATTCGGGTCAATATCCATTAAATCAGCACCAATGCCTGTTACTGGATCAGCAAACGCTTCGGACAGACCCATCAGCAAGTGACGGAACGGGACGATTTTTTCAATAAATACAGCCAGAGGAAAGCCCTCTTCCTCGACTGGCCCATATTCTCGAACGCAGCTTTGATAAGTTTCCAAAGCCGATTTGATCCTATCCGGGGTCACTTCACCAGCGGATGTTTTATATAAATCTTGTTTGTACTTGATAGCTGCCAAAGGATTGTATCAAGTGCCGCCCTAAATGTGTGCCGCGATCTCCGGCAGCTTCCCGCGTCCATGCAAACTCAATATCGGCGGTTTCCAGCCCGCAGCCGAAAGAGGACGCAAGCAGCTTCCCGTCTGTCTTTTCGGGATTTAAGATATAGTCTATCGCAGCCTTTAAGGTTGATTTAATAGGGTGCGTCTTTGTAACCGCCATATCTCGTCCACCGCCTTTTTAATGTCCTCTATATCCTGCCTGTAAACCGTCCCCGTCGCATTGGCGCGTTTTGCAATTTGGTTGATGTTCCGGCTCACCGCTTGCAGTTCCCGGATATATGCTTTTGTGTCGCTTCGGTCAACGACAAGAATATACCCGTCTATCGCCATTTTACGGAAGTATGCCCCATACTGCTTTATGGGAAGCTGCTTCATCTTCTCGTCGATCAGCCGCTTTTCTTCTTCCGTAACGTAAAACTTCATCTGTATATTTCTCTTTCGGTTTTCCATTTCCGCACCGCCTTTCGGTATAAGGGTTTGGGATTATCCCAACAAGCATTTTCCGCAAACGGGTACTCGTTTGCTGTGCTTGCTATCTACTCCATACCCCCACCGAAAGGCGGTATTTGTTGCGCGTTCCTTTGATTTTGGACGCAAAAAAAGATTGCAGCCGCCATGCGCTGCAATCTCCCGATTTCTCATATTGTGAGGTTAATCCTCTGCTTTTTCGACTTCCGTTATCTCCCTTGCTGTTGCGGTTACAATCCGTATGCCTTTATCGCTCATACCGTCCAGCAGCGCGTCAAGCTGCCGCCGCCCGGTGGATTTCTCCGCATTGCTGTTCGGGAAGAAAAATTGATCTACCGAAATATGATACCGGGTTACAAGGTCATAGAATACCTGTAAACTCGGCTGTTGTCCCTTGTTCTCGATATTCGCAAGGTAGCGCGGGGAAATATATAACTCGTCGCTTACCTTTTTGCGGCTCTCGCCGTATTCATTTCTCGCGGCTTTTATAGCTGCCCCGAAAGCCTTAAAGTCGTACAATGGTACGGGTCTTTTTGCCATTTTCATTCACCCTGTTACATTTTACAGTTCACCTTTCTTTTTGGATATGTCCACACAATTCATATCATTAGGTTAAATACTTCCTGTTGTGTATTGACAGTAGACTGATTTTCTGATAAAATAAAATTTATGTAAAAGGAGGTGGCGTTTATGTTGCATAGCATGCGTATTAGATAAGCATTGAAAAAAAGGATTTTCCCATTTTCAACATGGGCTTTTTTGTCATGCTTATTTTGCGGATGCTATACAAAAAACTAACGACGTATAGATATAGTATAGACATAGTGCAAGCTATGCCTTAGTTTTGTTGTACTGCTCTGTGCATTATAAATGCAGGTCAATGCTCATGTTGAGGATTGACCTGCATTTTTTTGTGTAAAAAGGACGAGTGAAATATAATGCTTAAAAAATATTGGATAAAATGTCCGATTTGTAACGGAAAGACGAGAGTTCAAGTATTTCATAATACTGTATTAAAAGATTTTCCTCTTTTCTGCCCTAAATGCAAATTGACGCATATCATTGATGTAGAAAAATTAGAGATTGTAATCAAAAATACAGAAAAACAAACTTTTATTATTTAGAAGAAAGGATATAAAAATGAAACGTTTACCTAAATATACGCCTGCGGAAGTACGGAATGATCCATACGGATTTACTTACAAAGAAATGTCGGAAGTTATTGGCGAGAATGAAGCAAAAGCCTTATATGAAGAATTATATAAGCAATTACCACGCAAAAAAAATCTATCAATGTTGGTAAAAAATATTTGCAAAAGCAGTGATACTGAAAAGTATGTTTACGAACTGAAAGACAACAAATACATTGAAACGGTTTTTATCAAGCGGCGAGATGGTGGAACTGTTTGCGTGAGCACACAAGTCGGTTGTCCTGTTGGTTGTATTTTTTGTGAGTCCGGGCGAAATGGCTTTGTTCGTAATCTAACATCGTCAGAAATCGTACAACAGATTATATTGTTGCGTCGAAAAGTAAACCGTATCGTTTTTATGGGTATGGGAGAGCCTTTATTCAATTATGACAACTTGATAAAAGCAATCCATATTCTCCGAGATAGATATGGGCTCAACTTTCCAACCGACGGCATTACCATATCAACAGTTGGTCCGGTCGATCAATTAAAAAAATTGCGCGAGGAACATCTTAAAATTCAGTTGACAATATCTTTACACGCAGCAACACAATCTGCAAGAAATCGTATTATTCCTCACATGCGCATATATGCTATTGAAGATGTTGTTAAGCAAGCCTTATCCTATTCTGAAAGGCATAATCGCAAAATTGTCTTTGCGTATTTGCTTTTACCGGGTATAAATGACCGGCCCTCAGATGTAAGACAACTTGCAAAATGGTTTCGGGGCAAAAAAGTTATGATTAACGTGTTACAATACAACCCAACAAGCAATTCAAGAATTAAAGCACCACAGAAACGGGAAATAGTTGCATTCAAACATCAATTAGAGCAAGCAGGACTTGAAGTTACTATGAGAGTTTCTCATGGCAGAGAGATTAACGCGGCTTGTGGACAGTTAGCTAACACATATAATAAATTCAAAAAAAAATGATTAAAAGTGCCAGACGCATAGACGCAGAGCCGATAACGCATTAGGTCAAAAAACCTATGTGTTATCGGCTTTTTTATTTAATATTGCGCAAAAGCCGCTGTTCCCTATTATAGAATGGATTGCGGGTAGTGTATTAAAGTCGCCCTTTTTTAAGGATACGGCGGTATCGGGGAGGTATCGCCGTGTCCATTTTTATTTACTGTAACCCGCCTAATGCTTTGCGGTCAAAAAAAGCTATGCTCCGCAAGCGGGATATTCCGGCTATGAGTATGAACTGTCAATACATCTAAATACTTCTTACATTTCCTTTGCGCTCGTCCGCGTCTTGCGGACGGGCGCATTTTGCTTTTTTCAACTTTTTTCTGAAAAACGCACTCAAGAGCCATCTCCCGAACGGGTACGGAGCGAAAGGGGCAGAGAGGACAAGCCCTTAACTCCCGTCCTCTACTCCACGCGGGAAGGAGGTGAACTCTATGGAGCTATCTTCTTCCGACAAGGAAAGAATACAACATCAGTACGACGCATTAGCAAAGAAAACTTTGGTTGGCGAAGCGAAAAGCCACCGCCGCACTCTTGCGAAACGCGCAGCACGCGAAGTACCTTTTTCGGATTTGAGCGAAAGCGAACTCGCGCAGCTTTTCACAACGGACGAATACAAAAGCGATTATTTCCGTTTTCAAGTGTCCGGCTTTGATGTACTCGTCAAAAATGAACTGCTTGCCGAAGCCCTTAACGCTTTGCCCGAAAGGAAACGCGACATTATCCTTTTGTCCTACTTCTTGGACATGAGCGACGCGGAAATTGCTGAACTGCTGAATGTTGTACGCACGACGGTTTTCCGGCACAGGAAATCCGCGCTTGCGAAAATCAAACAGTATTTGGAGGGAAAAGCAGATGATGAATACCGTTAGGAAATCTGAAAATCTGTTGCCGTTCCCTGTCATTTCCGCAGCGGCAAACGGCGACACAACCGCCATGTGCGCGATCTTGAAGCATTACGAGGGTTACATAGCGAAACTTTGTACCCGCACGCTGAAAGACGACGCGGGCAATACCTATTCCTATGTGGACGAGGAAATGCGTAACAGGCTGCAAGTGCGCCTTATTACCCGCACCCTTGCTTTTCATGTAGGATAATCTTTTAGCCCATGCGGGGAGCGTGTCCCCTTTCCACGCTTCCCGTTATGGGCTATTTGTCGTTCCGTAACAGCACATCGGAAACGGTGTACTGTTACAGGCCGACAAAGCCTATTGTTCCTTGACAAAGAAAGCGGCCTTTGGTGCGCAGCATAACAGGCAACGGGTACATTCCGTCTGTACCGAGCCGGGCGGCGGGTACGCCATGACCGCTTTTCCCCGTTGGGGAAAAGTCGAGCGAGAACTACCGCGCCGTAAAACAAGTTTAGCAGCTTGTGGGCGACGACATACAAGGCGGCACAATGATACTCCCGCGTTGAACACCCTCAAAGTATTGCGCGGCGCACCCATAAGCATGGGCCGGGGTGAAACTCCCGTGAGGTTGCAGCTAACAACCGCCCGTTTTGCCTTTTGACGAATATAGTTTATCCATACAGGAAAAGGAGGTTTTTCTAATGGATAAAAAACAGACAATTACAACCGAACGCAAAATAGGGAAAATCACCTATCTTGTTCAAGCGTTGCCGAGTGAAAAGGCAACCGATACAATCCATAAAAAGATTGAAAAACTCATTGTAAAGGATTTGCAGAAAAAGCCCGGAAATCCGGGCTTTTTAGCGTCCGAGTAGTGCATTAGGCGGCGGGATATGGTATAATGATAGCAACACATTATACCTGTTTATTCGGCTGTCGGAAAGGAGGACTAATGTTACAGTCGAATAAAATCACCGCCCTTTACTGCCGTTTAAGTCAAGAGGATATGCAGGCCGGAGAAAGCGGAAGCATACAGCACCAAAAAATGATACTTCAACGCTATGCGGACGAACACCATTTTTTGAACACAAAGTTTTTTGTGGACGACGGATTTTCCGGCGTGAGTTTTGAGCGCGAGGGGCTGCAAGCGATGTTGCAGGAAGTGGAAGCCGGACGAGTGGCGACGGTTATTACCAAAGACCTCTCCCGTCTTGGCAGAAACTATCTGAAAACGGGCGAACTCATAGAGATTGTATTTCCCGAAAACGGAGTGCGCTATATCGCGATTAACGACGGAGTTGACACAGCGCGGGAGGATAACGAGTTTACCCCCTTGCGGAACTGGTTTAACGAGTTTTACGCCCGCGATACAAGCAAGAAAATCCGTGCAGTTAAACAGGCACAGGCGCAAAAAGGCGAGCGTGTCAACGGGGAATATCCATACGGCTATATCCCAGACCCGAACAACCGCCACCACCTTATACCCGACCCGGAAACCGCGCCGATTGTCAAACAGGTTTTCGCTATGTTTGTTAGCGGCGTGCGTATGTGCGAAATCCAAAAATGGCTTGCGGAAAACAAAGTCTTGACGATTGGAGCGTTGCGCTATCAGCGCACAGGACAGGCGCGGTATCAGCGGGCAATGATCGCCCCCTATACTTGGCCGGACAAAACGCTCTATGACATATTAGCAAGGCAGGAATATTTAGGGCATACCATAACCGCGAAAACTCACAAGGTATCCTACAAGTCGAAAAAGACCCGGAAGAACGAAGAAGAACAACGCTATTTCTTCCCAAACACCCATGAGCCGCTTGTTGACGAGGAAACCTTTGAACTTGCGCAAAAGCGGATTGCTACCCGCCACCGCCCGACAAAAGCAGCGGAGATTGATATTTTTTCCGGCTTGCTGTTTTGCGCTGGTTGCGGACATAAGATGTATTACCAACAGGGCGTAAATATCGAGCCGCGCAGGTTTTCCTATTCTTGCGGCGCATGGCGCAACAGGGCAAGGACAGGCAGCGAGTGTACCTCTCATTATATCCGCAAAAACGTACTTCTTGATTTAGTGCTGGAAGATATGCGGCGGGTTTTGCAGTATGTTAAGGAACACGAACAGGACTTTATCTGTAAAGCTACCGAGTACGGCGACATGGAAGCGAGAAAGGCATTAGCGCAGCAGCAAAAGGAACTTTCCAAAGCACAGGCGCGTATGACCGAACTTGACACGCTTTTCCGCAAGCTGTACGAGGACAACGCATTAGGCAGACTGACAGATGAACGGTTTGTGTTTCTAACTTCCGGCTACGAGGACGAAAAGAAATCCCTTGCCGCAAGGATAGACGAGTTACAACAGCAGATCGCAACCGTTACCGAGCGAAAAAGGGATATATCAAGGTTTATTCAGATTGTCGGGAAATACAGCGACATACAGGAATTGACCTATGAAAACGTCCATGAGTTTATCGACCGTATTTTGATACATGAATTAGACCGGGAAACCAACACCCGGAAAATCGAAATCCATTACAGCTTTGTCGGACAGGTTGATACCGAGCAGGAGCCGACGCAAGTTGTCAACCATGACCGCCGTAACATGGTAGATGTAAAAAGTATCGCTATCTAACCCCAGCAAATGTCAGCCCCGTTATTTTATCCGTTTCCTCAATTTTAGCCGTTAGCATTATGATTGGATAAGTGTATTTCTTTCGGATAAGCTGGCAAAGTGAAAAGCCGTTCATATCCGGGAGCATAATATCCAGAATGGCAAGATCAATGTCGCCGCTTTCAATACACGACATGGCATCCGTTGCGCAGTAAAATTTATAAACGACGTAATTTTCGTTTTTCAAGTAGACCTCCAACAGATCCGCTATATCTTGCTCGTCATCTATAATCAATATCTTTTCAGACATATTTTCAACTCCTTTGCTCATATTTCCAATTAAGTATAGCAAATACAACATCTAAATTCACAATGGATTGCCTGAGAAATTATTAAGATTTTCCTAACTTTCGAATTTAGGCAACTCAAAATGCTAACGTAATTTACATATCAGTTTTTTATGTGTCATACATATTCTCCAATATACTTCCATATAATGCACAGATTGACTTCACAATTGCATGCCATGAAATATCAGCAGCATAAGAATAATTTTTTTGATATGTTTTCCATAAGGTCTCCATAACCGGACTTGATTCAATTTCATCAAATATTTCTCTTATATCCTCAGCTTCTATCAGGTCTAATGTTCCCCTTTTTTTGGCTGTAGCCACAAGTGCAGTCCATAAAACTTGTTTTTGGAGTTGTTCTCCATACAACTTTTGTAAAATATAAATATCATAAAAATCTCTCATTCGTGTATTTGTAACGTTTCGACTAACAACAGTTTCCAATTTTTCAGCCAATACCGTTTCCAGATTATATGCCCATACCTCAATAGTGCGGTCTTCAAGCATAAGATTAAATTTGTACTTGATTTCTCTTGGTGTAATTACATCCCCTGTAGAAATATCAATCTTTAATGGTGTGATTACACCATCAAATTTCGTTTCCATGCTTACACGAACACCAGGATAATCTGCTTCTTCCATGATTTCCGATATCCGTTTGACCCGAAATGAAACACCATCGTCCAGTGGAATTGATATAATTTGGGATATAATCATTTCTACATCCTCCACACTAACATTAGTGCCTTTTATGGTAGCATCCAGATCCATAGTAGCTCTGGCATCCAGACCAACCATTGCCGCCACAAGCATTCCACCTTTTAATATAAACTGGTTTTTATACTCTGATAAAGAAATTCGTTCTAAAAAACGTTCCATCATATAATTCCGCATCAAAATCTGTGCATCTGCGGATTTTTTCTTTGACATATTACGAATTAAATCCTTTAATTGTCTTGCCGTTGTTATCATCTAAAGTAACACCTCCAAATATGGTCTAAGTATGTTTTCAACATGAAACATAGCTGCGTATTTCATAAGCATCCGTAAGTTTTTATCCTTACGTTTTGCATATTGTTTCAATGCGTCTTGAAAGACCTGCATTTCAACATTTTTTCTGCTACGAAGCAGATCACAAATTGTTCTCTCCATGTCATAAACGGGAACGGAATGTCCGAATGATGTCTGCATAGCTATGATTCCTATTTCATGTAAATCCTTTTTTACTGTGTACACTTGAAAACCGTCTTCCTGCAAACGACTTGGATTATATCCAGTTCTTACTGTTATGGTGTATTTCAAAGGATCTCTGTCCGTTAAATCATGAAAAAACAATGCAGTTTCATGAGAAAATACAGCTTGACCACAACGTAAATGCAAAAGGTACATTGCATCTGTCCACGTATCCGGCGATACATACACACCATGAGCAGCTTGTTCTAATCCTCGTTCCTTCACATATGCATAAAACACAGACTTACTAATTCCATTATTTAGAACTTGAAATGTCTGAATTGTCCCTCCACATTCACGCAACAACAAATCTAATTTTTCAAACTGAGTCATATACTTTCTCCTTTCGTGCTAATATGATAATATATATTAGCACGAAAGTAAAGACATATAGTACCAATAAAATATCGGTATTTTTGTTTTAATGATATCCCCTTGTTTCTCGCCATCCCTTTACATACCACCTGATTCCAACATATACCAGTTGCACGAATAATAAGAGAAATAGCAGATTGATTGGCAATGTTATCTTTATCCACTTCCCAAAGTAGATAGCTGTTGCCATGCTTATAAGTATTACCATTATGGTAATCATATCCCAACAGCACTTCTTATATAACTCTGCAATCTTTATCTCTATAAATGCTACAAGTATTCCAGCACCCACCAAACATCCACCGCAGATCAGTATTCTTATCAGCCAATATACAATTCCGGCAACGACAGGATTGGATATTCCATTACTAATCTGTGCCATGTTCTTTCCTGTCAGTATAATCCACCCTGCAATGGTCTGTATAAAAGTGGCGATTGTATCAAAGAATACCACGCAATCAGAAATAAATATTTTTGACCGTATCATCTGAAAAAGAGTAGTTGATACGGAATACCATATCAGCAGAAACATCAATGCTTCATACATGGCTGTTTTTGTTTTATATCTGCCTGCCAGTTTTTCTCTCTGCGTATCATACTTTTCCTTGGCTTTCAGATAAGCTGTCAGGTTACAGTTCCCACACTTTTGATAGAGTACTGGCTTTTCAACCGGTATCTCTACTTTTTTCTGATGAGAGAGTGCATAGTCCCGTTCCTGTTCTGCCTGCCTTAGCTTATCTTGACATTCCTCTGTCATGATTTCGGCAGCGTGCGTTTTCTCTTTCTCTCTCTGCAACAATTCTTTTGTTTTCCTCAAGTCGTTCTTTAAGGCTTGAATGTTCCCTGCTCTGTTCTCGCTGTTTAACCTCTCGTTCAAGGTCAGCGATTCGTCGAGCTGCATTTTCAGTTCCCGGATAGTCCTGTCTTTCTGGTCGAGTTCTTCCTGCATCTGCTCTGTCAGCAGAAGCAACTCTTCCAGTTGATCGTCGCTCTTTGAGTTTCTTAATTCGTTCATCAATCAACCTTCCTTTCTCTAATTGCTGTTCAAGTTCAGTAATTCGCTGTTCTGTTTCTGCAATAGCCGGTTCTCGCTGTTTAATTTCTGTGCCAATTCCTGCCATTGCTGATTTTCGTCTGTAAGCTTCTGTATCTGGTCTGTCTTTTCTTCCAGAAGTATCAACAGTTCTTCTGTATCCG
Source organism: Waltera acetigignens (assembly GCF_025567015.1). Lineage (NCBI taxonomy): Bacteria > Bacillati > Bacillota > Clostridia > Lachnospirales > Lachnospiraceae > Waltera > Waltera acetigignens. The sequence goes on from NZ_JAOQJO010000010.1 coordinate 139,994, forward strand.
GCAAGATTTGAAGCAGTTCTGATAATTCGCTCTCTAATTGCTGCAATCGTTCTTCCTTCTCCTGAAAGCACATCAGCTTCTCGTCCTTTTCCTGTATTTCCTGAAGCATCTCTGCCATGATATTCTGCTGTTCCTCTATCTGTGTAATCATTGCTTCCATCATGGGAATTACTTCTTTGCTTTCTTCTAATGTCATTCAACCACTCCTTCCATATTGACAATGCACCGGATACCTTACCAAAGGTTGTGATTACCTTTTGCAGTAGTGCATTTTGTTTTTTAATCATCTGGTTTTCCTCTACCTTCCATGAACCATTCCATATCTGTCCGGTGAGATATTTTTCCTCAATCTTTCTTGCATCCGCACCCTCATGAATCGTAGGGATTTTTAATTTGCCCTGTCTTTCATAAGAGCGGTGGTCAATCTGATTGTCTATGGATAAATGCCGGTTACACATCCCAGCCCATTCGCTTCGCCATAACTCACAATTCTTTGGATTATTCCAGCCGGTAGCATCGGTCAGAACCCGTTTCCATTGTTTTCGGTTTCTTGCCCCGACTTTCTGTACTCCGTTTTCATCAAGTACCGGAATGCGGATTCCATGCCGGTCAGGATTTTTCTTATCCTGCCACCAGTCCGGGTGGGATTCATCAACCACGATATTTCCGTCAGTATCTCTGACAAAATCCCAGTCCTTGACTTCTTTGCTGCCCCATGAATGATCCAGATTGAATGGTCGCATGGTTACAAGTAAATGCACATGTGGGTTTCCATCGCCCTTATCGTGTATGCTCCAGTCGACACACATTCCCTTATCCACGAAAGTCTTTTGAATATATTCGGTTGTATAATCAATCTGTTCCTGTCTGCTCCATTCTTTCGGCAGGGAAAATTCAAATGAGCGTCCAAGCTGTGCATCTGCATTTTTTTCTATCTTCAATACCTCATTCCATAGACGCTGTTTCTGAAATGTGATTTTAAACTTTTCCAGTGCGGCATCTTTATCATCCGCTCTTTTATAACGGATAGACTGTTGAAACCTTTTTATATTTTCTTCCGGTACATGCAGCCATTCAGGAGGTGCATTTTCGCACATCATCAGACTGGTGTAGACGACTTCCTTTTTGGAAGTATAGTAACTGATTCTGCCTGTTTCCTCATTCTTCATCACATCTCCATTAAGATATGCCGATGCGGATATGACAGATTTTTCTTTACTGCGCCCGACAATCTTTACTGTAAAGTGAAATATCGCCATGATACGATTCCCCCTTTCTGCCGTATCCGGCATTGATTTCCGACAGCATCTTCTTCTGGTTTGGCAGAAGTGAAGCTGTCGGAACGCCCTCTGCGCAAGAGTGCCCCCTGCGGCATGAGCAGGTCTGGCTGAAAGCCCCGCCGACGGAACGAGCCCGGCAAGCGTAAGCGCAGACCGGTTGCCACTTGTGGCAAACTTATAAGGACGACCTCTGGTTGTCCATAAGTGCGCCCTTCATTCAAAGGCAATGAAGGGAATGGAAAAACCACTCCCTCCGCCATTACACTTCCTCCATATCTGTAAGTGGCTCTTTCTGCATCGCCTTTGAGAAAAACTTTCCGTTTGTTTCCTGCCTTTTTAAGAAGCCTATCAACTTTGGTAAATCTTCCTCCTCAATCGGACAGCCAAGAACCGATTCCACTGCGCCACCAATCTGACAGAGCCTGTGGGTTCGTTTTTTACTTTCCTCTGCTTTCTTTCGCTTTTCCAGTTCCTTCCGCTGTGCAATGAGCTTTTTTGTAGCTTCAATGCTTTCCTGTTCCTTTTTCTCTAATGCACGTATTCTTTCTTCATAAGTCTTTGTTGATTTCGCCATATCGTCTTCATCCTTTCTTTTTCCGATAAACAACAGTTTCCGGTTGCATATCAGGAGAAGCACATGGTATAATCCTCTTGCGTGTAGGTATATCATGGCTTCGGTCTGATAGAACCTTTGGCGGTTTCTTAGGAAGCCGCCTTTTTAAGTTGCCACATTTCTTGTGACAGCTTTTACATTTCCTTTATCCCTCAGATCACGCCCCTCGTTGGCTTCCATGAACTTTTCCAGAATGTCAGTTTTAATAAGGACTTTTCTTCCGACCTTTAATACCGGAAGCTTCTTCCATTCAACCAGCTTTCTCAAAGTGTTTCTGCCAATTCCTGTATAGTCGGCTGCTTCCTCGATGGATAATGCAATCTTTCTTTCCGTCATCTTGTCACCTCCTTACGAATTGCATTATGCAATTTTTGTTGTGCTGTTAGTATAGCGGTTTTATATTGTGTTGTCAAGCGTTATGAAATTTTAAAAATAATTATTATATTGCATATTGCAATTATGTGAGGTACATGCTATAATTCATACATACCGAAAAAGGAGGCAATCAGCATGAAAGATAAAGAACTACGCAAGCTGATAGGCAGCAGGGCAAAACAGCGTCGTCTGGAATTAAATCTGACACAGCCTTATGTTGCAGAGAAGATGGGAGTTACAGCTTCCACAATCCTGCGTTATGAGAATGGTTCGATTGACAATACCAAAAAGATGGTGCTGGAAGGTCTTTCGGAAGCACTTCATGTATCTATTGAATGGCTCAGAGGGGAAACCGATGAATACGAAACCGATATTACGGATAAGAAAGAATTACAGATTCGTGATGCAATGGGCGATATTCTCAAACAGTTACCTCTCGACCTTAGTAAAAAGGAAGATGCTTTTTCCAAAGATTTACTGCTGTTGATGTTAAAGCAATATAACCTGTTTCTGGAATCATTCCAGTTTGCCTGCAAGAATTACAAGGGCAACACGAATGAAGCTGATATTGCAAAAGTAATGGGGTTTGAATCGAATGATGAATATAACGAGATTATGTTTCTCCGGGAGATCACCCACACTGTTAATGCCTTTAACGACATGGCAGATATCGTAAGGCTTTATTCCAAGAAACCGGAAATGGCAGAACAAAGGCTTGAAAATCTTTTATCAGAAGTTTTGTATGAGGATTCCGATTCGGTATAGAACGACAACCGGAGTTATGATATACTTACACGCAAGAAGCATTTCATCAGTTCCGATTGTCTGATATCGAAAGGAGACACACGATTATGGCAAAAGGATCTGTAAGAAAAAAAGGAAAGAAATGGTACTACCGCTTCTATGTAGAAGATGCAAGCGGCAATCTGGTTCAGAAAGAATACGCTGGAACAGAAAGTAAAAGTGAAACGGAAAAACTGCTCCGTCAGGCAATGGACGATTACGAAAGCAAGAAATTCATTGCAAAGTCGGAAAATATTACAATTGGAGAATTACTTGATATATGGGCAGAGGAAGAATTAAAGACCGGTACGCTCAGTAATGGGACAGTCCAGAATTACCTCGGTGCCATTACCAACATCAAGAAGCATCCAATTTCAGAGAGAAAGTTGAAAAATGTAACATCTGAGCATTTACAAGCCTTCTTCGATCTGCTTTCCTTTGGTGGCACTTATCCAGATGGTTCAGAAAGAAAAGGTTATAGCAAAGATTACATTCGTTCTTTCTCGGCAGTATTACAGCAGTCATTCCGATTTGCAGTATCACCAAAGCAATATATCACTTTCAATCCGATGCAGTATATTAAGCTGAAATACCAGACGGATGAGGTTGACCTGTTTTCCGATGATGACATGGATGGCGATATACAGCCAATTCCACGAGAGGATTATGAAAGACTGATTGAATTTCTACAGAATTACAATCCACCGGCAATACTTCCAATCCAGATAGCTTATTATGCAGGACTTCGTATCGGTGAAGCCTGTGGTCTGGCATGGCAGGATGTGAATCTTGAAGAACAGTGCCTTACAATCAGACGCAGTATCCGATATGATGGTTCAAGGCACAAGAATATCATCGGACCAACCAAACGAAAAAAGGTAAGGATTGTTGATTTTGGAGATACACTGGCAGAGATTCTTCGCAATGCCCGAAAGGAACAACTTAAAAACCGAATGCAGTACGGAGAACTTTACCATAAAAACTACTACAGAGAAGTAAAAGACAAAAACAGAGTTTACTATGAGTTCTATCATCTGGACGGAACAGAGAATGTTCCAGAAGATTATAAGGAAATATCCTTTGTCTGCTTAAGACCGGATGGAAGTTTGGAACTGCCAAGCACGTTAGGAATTGTTTGCAGGAAGATTGCTCAGAAACTGGATGGATTTGAAGGATTTCATTTTCACCAGTTGCGACACACCTACACAAGCAACCTTCTGGCAAATGGAGCAGCACCAAAGGATGTGCAGGAACTGTTAGGGCACTCAGATGTCAGTACCACCATGAATGTCTATGCACACTCTACAAGAAAAGCCAAGCGGGAATCTGCAAGGTTACTTGATAAAGTGGCAGGCAATGACTAAATAAAACTTTCCCTTATTTCCCTTACGATTATCTCATAAGGGCAAAAATAAGGGAAAATACATATC
>NZ_JAOQJO010000011.1:0-39047 GCF_025567015.1 Waltera acetigignens
CAAAGAGTGGAGGGGCACAACATTTTTCATAACTTGTTTGTGCCTTGAGCGAAGCGAAAGGAATGACAAAAACTATGACAATTCAGGAAATCAAGGCACTTCCCCGTACGGAGGAAGGCATTTTCGACCTGGTAGCCGTGCAGCAGAGTGCAGGTCTGGGCAACATTTATCAGGCGGCGGATCTGGTGTATCCCGTCTATGCGGCCTATGAGACCACGGAGAATAAAAAAGAAGGCTATCCGGATATCATGGCACAGATGCGTGTGCTGAAAAAGCATGCAGAAAGTGAATTCAGTGCTGAAAACGGTGCAGCTTATACCGCAGTCATGCTTCATACCGTAGAGCAGATCAGCCCGGAGATCTACGAGAATTACAGAGAGCTTCTGGACAATTTCCGCAGTGCGGTAAAGCGTATGCTGGAGCAGTATTATGATGCAAAGGAAAATAAGTTTGCCATGGATGCCACATCGGAAAAGGTATTCTGCGATGCCGTACAGAAGGCATGTGCGGAGTATTTATTGTTAGCGGAAAAATATCAGGAGTGCATTAGGTAGAGAACGAGAGGAAACAGCGCATGGAAATCAGACATATTATGCATACTGCCCGCAGTGCGACCATAGAGATCGCAGACGGCGGCAGATATTTTACAAAACAGCCCGTGGAGCTGCGGGTAAACGGTGAGCCGTCACTGACCACAGAGAAGACTATAACTTCCCTGTTTAGCCTTAAGCCGGATCAGAAATATGTGGTGGAAGCTTATGTGAACGGAGAAAAGCAGGGCGAAGTATCTTTCAAGACGGATTATGAGTACGTGACTCTGGATGTGACCAGATTCGGTGCCAAGGGTGACGGGGAACATGACGATACCCACTTTATTCAGGCTGCCATCATGGCATGTCCGGTGAACAGCAGAGTGTATTTCCCGGCGGGAATCTACCGCATAACCAGCCTGTTCTTAAAGAGCCATATCCGGATCGAGCTGGCAGAGGGCGCGGAGCTGAAGGCCTTTACCGACAGAGAGAAATTCCCTACGTTCCCCGGAATGCTGCAGAGCTATGATGAGACCGACGAGTACAATCTGGGCACCTGGGAGGGCAATCCTTTACCTATGTTCTCCGGCATTATCTGTGGTATCGGTGCAGAGGATGTGGTGATCTATGGGCAGGGTAAGATCAACGGCAATGCTTCCAAAGAAAACTGGTGGAAGGATCCGAAGGTTATGAATATTGCATTCCGTCCCAGACTGTTTTTCATCAGCGGATGTAAAAATGTGACTTTGCAGGGTGTGACCTTCTGCAATTCCCCTTCCTGGACCCTGCATCCCTATTTCAGCAATGATCTGAAATTCATCGGTGTCACCGTGCAGAATCCCAGCGATTCCCCCAACACCGACGGACTGGATCCGGAATCCTGCAAAAATGTGGAGATCCTGGGTGTGCGTTTTTCCCTGGGAGATGACTGTATTGCAGTCAAGAGCGGTAAGATCTACATGGGCAAAAAGCATAAGACTCCTTCCGAGAATATCCATATCCGTCAGTGCCTTATGGAGAACGGCCACGGTGCCGTAACTCTGGGAAGTGAAATGGCAGGCGGCGTGGTAAATCTGACAGTGGAAGACTGTATTTTCCGTCATACAGACAGAGGTCTGCGTATCAAGACCCGTCGCGGCAGAGGAAAAGATGCAATTCTCAGCAATATCATTTTCCGAAATCTGACGCTGGACCATGTGATGACACCGCTGGTGGTCAACTGCTTCTATTTCTGTGATCCCGACGGCAAGACCACTTATGTCCAGTCCAGAGATGTTTACCCTGTGGACGACAGAACACCGCAGGTGAAAAAGATGGTATTTGAAAACATGGAATGTACGAACTGCCATGTGGCAGCTGCGTTCTTCGACGGACTTCCCGAGCAGAAGATCGAGGAAATCTACATGAAGGACATTTCCATCAGCTATGCTGAAGATGCCAAGTGTGATGTCCCCGCCATGTCTGACGGCGTGGAGAAGAGCAGCAAGCGCGGAATGTTTGCCAGAAATGTAGCGAAACTGACACTGGACAATGTGAAGATTGAAGGACAGGTCGGAGAAGCTTACGAACTGGAAGGTGTGGATGAACTGATCAGACGTTGATATAATGAGCGCAAGAGAGCCAGAGGGAGCTTGCTCACTCTCGGCGAACGGTGAAGTGATTGAGTGATGAAATCACGAAATAATGAGCGCAAGAGAGCCAGAGGGAGCTTGCTCACTCTCGGCGAACGGCGAAGCTGATCATGATAGCTGCGAAGCAGGATGTAGAGTGCGATAGCACGGAATTCGTGAGCTCACGCTATAATAGAGATAAGCAGAAGAGAATACGGCCCAGGAGCCGTGTTCGGAATGGAGGAAAATATGCAGTTAGGAATCCGTTTACATGATACGAAAAAGCTTCCTTTTGAGGAGCGTATTGCCAATGTACATGAGCTGGGCTTTGCCTGTGGACATCTGGCTCCGGGCAAGGTGATCAGCGAGTTTCCCACCACGGATGAGGCGCTGACCCCGGGACTTGCCATGTACATGAAAAATGTATTCGCAAAAAATCAGGTGGATGTTGCGGTATTAGGATGCTATTTGAACCTGGCAAACCCCAACCCGGAGCAGCTTGCGAAAATTACCCACCGTTATATGGCACATATCCGTTTTGCTTCCTGGCTGGGCTGCGGTGTCGTGGGAACTGAGACCGGTGCTCCCAACGAGACCTATACCGCGGTACCGGAATGCCACGGAGAAGAAGCATTACAGACCTTTATCACCAACTTACGCCCGGTAGTAAAATACGCGGAGCAGATGGGCGTTGTCATGGCCATCGAACCGGTATGGAAGCATATCGTATACAACCCCGCCAGAGCCAGAAGAGTGCTGGATGAGATCAATTCTCCCAACCTTCAGATCATTCTGGATCCGGTGAACCTGCTGGATTACTGCAATTACAAGGATCAGGTGGCTATCGTGGATGAAGCAATCGATCTGCTGGGTGAAGATGTGGCTATGGTACATCTGAAAGACTTTATTCCCGAGGACGGGAAGCTTCGTTCTGTAGGCTGCGGTCTGGGACAGATGGATTATACTTCTGTACTGAAGTTTATGAAGGAGCGCAAGCCCTTTATCCATGCCACTCTGGAGGACACCACACCGGAAAATAACGTGCAGGTGAAAAATTTTATTCAGGGACTCTATGACAATCTGTAAAGATGTGGTATACTCTTTCGAGAGTATTCCCAGTAGATTGGTAGGAACAGTGAATTATGTTAAATGAATTTTCCAGAACAGAATTATTGATCGGCAAGGAAGCCATGCAGCGCCTGTACGGCGCAAGAGTTGCTGTCTTCGGCATCGGCGGTGTCGGCGGTTATGTGGTGGAGGCTCTGGCCCGCAGTGGTGTAGGAGCCTTTGATCTGATCGATGACGATAAGGTCTGTCTGACGAATATTAACCGTCAGATCATCGCTACCAGGAAGACCATCGGCAAATACAAGGTAGATGTCATGGAGGAACGTGTACACTCCATCAACCCGGAGGCACAGGTTACAGTACACAAATGTTTTTATCTCCCGGAGACGGCAGACCAGTTTGATTTTACCCAGTATGATTACGTGGTGGATGCGGTGGATACCGTGACTGCCAAGCTGGAGATCATCATGCGGGCGAAGGAGGCGGGAGTTCCCGTTATCAGCTGTATGGGAGCCGGCAACAAATTAGACCCCACGCAGTTCCATGTGGCGGATATCTACAAGACTACCATGTGCCCTTTGGCGAAGGTCATGCGCAGAGAACTCAAAAAGCGCGGTGTGAAGAAGCTGAAGGTGGTGTATTCTACGGAAAGCCCGGTGAAGCCGCTGGAAAATATGGAAAACAGCTGCAAGACAGGCTGTGTCTGCCCTCCGGGTACCACTCATAAATGCACGGACAGAAGAGCCATCCCCGGCAGTATTTCATTTGTACCGTCTGTAGCGGGCTTGATTCTCGCAGGCGAAGTGATCAAGGATCTGATTGCAGAAAAAGAATAGCTTTTTTATTAACTGTGCGGTATAATTCTATTATGCATGAACCGTTAAAGGTACAAAGGAGGTTGCTTTATTTATGACAGAAGAGGTAAGCAAAGAACAGATCAAAGGGGAAAATGGGACAGGTATTGATGAAGCTAAGCGCCTGAAGGAGAAAAAGGGAGCTAACATGGTAGTCAAGATTCTGGCGATCGTACTGGTACCGCTTATAGCGATCGCAGTCATTGCCATCCTGGCATTGAATTCCGCAGGGGACAGAATTTCCGACGCGATGATGAAGCATGAGCTGGCAGCGACGGAATATGCACTGGAAATGAGCCTGAACAATTCCGCTCCCGGAGACTTTTCATACGAGAACGGAGCACTTTATAAAGGGGAACTGAATCTTACGGACAATAAACAGGTACTCGATGCTTTGAAACAGAATGCCGGTGTGGATGTGGCACTGTTCTGGGGCAGTGATCTGGCTGTGACCAATCTGACCGGAGGTACCATCACTCTGAGTGAAAAAGTGGCTTCCAAGGTACTGGGTGGAGAAAGCTATTTTTCCAATTCCCTGAAGCTGGGGGATACCGGATGCTATGCATATCTGGCACCTTTGAAGAATACCGACGGCACGGTTGTGGGTATTCTGGCTGCCTGTATGCCGGTAAGGGAAGTGAATGCGCTTTACAAAGGGATTGTAACAGGAAGAGCAATAGCGATTCTGATCCTTGTGGCAGCATTCTGTGTCTCCACCTTTATTGTAGTAGGCATGATCTCCAAAGCACTACTGGGTGTAGTAGGTAATCTGGATCAGATCGCAGAGGGTAAATTGAACTTCAAGGTTCCCGATAAGCTGTTAAACCGCAGTGATGAAGTAGGTAAGAGCGCACGGGCTGTATACTCTGTAGTGAACGGCTTTTCCGGAATTATCAGGGATATTCACAATTCCATGCTGGATATGAATGAGTTTACGGGAACGTTCACCAGCAATTTTGACAGCATCGGACAGTCCATTTCTTCTGTAAATACAGCTGTGAATGAGATTGCCCAGGGAGCTACCACACAGGCGGCGGATACCCAGAAAGTCAGCGAAAGCATGAACGAGATGAGCAATGCACTGGGCCGTACGGCAGACAGTGTTAATGCTTTGAGCAGCAGTGCTGCCAACATGAAGGAGAGCAATGCTACCGTGGACAGCACCCTGAAGGAACTGTTGGAGATCAGCTCTCATACACAGCAGTCGGTGGATCAGGTGCAGGAGCAGACCAATATCACCAACGAGTCCGCACAGGCGATTCAGGCAGCTACCGATATCATCGCAGGTATTGCGAACCAGACCAACCTGCTGTCATTAAATGCCAGTATTGAGGCAGCGAGAGCCGGTGAGATGGGCAGAGGCTTTGCAGTCGTAGCGGAAGAGATCCGTGGTCTGGCAGACCAGTCCAGGGAATCCGCAGACAAGATCCGCAGCATCGTGGAGAACCTGATCAGCAATTCCAACCAGAGCGTTCAGATCATGAACGGTGTGGTAGGTGAGATCCATCAGCAGAACGAGAAGCTGGGTACCACGCTGAATGTCTTCAGCACCCTGAACCAGGAGGTTCAGAAGGTAGTCGGTGAGATCAATGTGATCTCCGGCGAGCTGGATCATATTGAGAATTATAAGACGGATGTGGTGGAGAAGATCGACGGACTTACCGAGATCTCCCAGAACAATGCGGCAAGCACCGAAGAGACCGCAGCTACCATGGATCAGCTGGCGGAGATCGTGGAGGATTGCCGACAGGCTACCACACAGCTGAATGAAATTGCGGGTTCACTGAATGCAAATGCGAAGAAATTCCAGCTCGGATAAGATGGAACGGAGCAAATGGAGAAATGAAGAGGGGCACTGTTACAGAAAAAACTGTGGCAGTGCCCTTTTTGGAAAGGAGACAGCCAATGGAGGATACCGCAATATTGGAACTGTATTGGGCGAGGGACGAACAGGCCATCGCAGAGACACAAAAGAGCTACGGAAAATACTGCTATAGTATTGCTTATCATATCCTGCATGACAGAGAAGATACCGAAGAATGTCTGAATGATACCTGGATGCGGGCTTGGAATGCGATTCCACCGAAAAAACCGAATCGTCTGGAGCTGTTTCTGGGAACTATTACCCGGAACTTGTCGTTTGATAGATGGAAAGCGAAAAATGCACAGAAACGTGGGAATGGTATTATGGATACGACACTGGATGAACTGGCAGAGTGCATTCCGGCGGCGCATAACACAGAAGAAGCCGTGGAAGCGGCGGAACTGGAGCGGAGCATCAATGCGTTCCTGCATACACTTTCGGAACAGGAGTGCAATGTATTCCTACGCAGATACTGGTTCGTAGAGGAATATGCGGAGATCGCCGGGCGTTATGGAATGAATCTGAATACGGTGAAGACATCGCTGTTCCGGACCAGAAAAAAACTGCAAAAATATCTGGAACAACAGGGAATCGTCTTATAGACGGAGAAAGAGACGAAAGCGGTGATGAAGGATATGAGCGATTGTAATAAGAACAATAATCAAGATGTGAATTTAAAAGAAGAAAAACTGTTCCGGGCGATGTCCGGAGTGGATGAGGATCTGTTGCTTCGAAGCGAACAGATCAGAAATTCGGGAAGGGTACATAAGTTCCCGATGCGCTATGTGACCCGCATTGCGGCAGCCTGCCTGTGTTTCGTGGTAGCGGGAGTATTGTATATGACAATGAGCAGTACCAAAATGGCAGACAGTACCGGCAATGCGGATACGGCAGCACCACAGATGGCCTACGGTATCACTGAGGATCAGGAGATCCAGGAAGAGGCGGTGGATGCTGCCCGGTCGGGGGATACAGCAGGAGCAGAGAACGAGATCCAGTCAGTTGCGGCAATGGCGGAAGAGGAGGCTGCTATGCCGGAGGGTGAGGCTGCGGAGGATAGTGCCAATATGGCTGAAATGACAGACTCTGCTTCGACAGACAGCGGACAGCAGGCAGCATCCGGGAACAGCATAGACGGGCAGAAACAGAGCGGACTGGAGAGCGCGTTATCCGTCAGCGGTAATGAAAGTTCACAGGACAGTACAGAGGCGGCCCCAGAAGAGGATGGAATTCTTAAAAAGAAGGAAAGACAATTACCGAAGAAAATGACAGTGAAAGGACAATAAAGCAATGAGTACGATAGAGAAACACGACATGACCCAGGGAAAGATACTGTTACCCTTAGTATCTTTTACAATCCCGTTGGTACTGGGGAATCTGTTTCAGCTGACCTACAACGCTGCGGACTCCGTGATCGTAGGAAAATACGTGGGAGAGCAGGCACTGGCAGCAGTGGGCACTTCCACACCGATTATGAATATAGCGATCCTGTTGATCAGCGGGATGTGCATGGGAGCCAGTGTGTTGATGAGCTCCCAGTACGGAGCGAAGGATTATGATACTTTATCCAGACAGATCAGTACGACGATGTTAGCTGGCTGCGGGTTTTCCGTAGTGTTTTCACTGCTGATGCTTCTTCTGGCGAATCCGGTGCTTCGACTCATTCGGGTGCCGGAGACAGCCATACCCGAAGCTGCGGCATATCTTAGGATCATTTTCATGGGCCTGATCTTTACGTTCATGTATAATTTTCTGGCGAATACCATGCGGGCGCTGGGAGACAGCAAGACGCCGCTGTATTTTCTGGTGACCAGTGCTTTCCTGAATATCTTCGGAGATCTGTTTTTCGTTGTGGTACTGCGCTGGGGTGTGGCGGGAAGTGCCATTGCCACAGTGTGCAGCGAGGGACTTTGCTGCCTGCTGTGCGGTATATATATTAAGAAAAAGATTCCTCTTTTATGTCTTGGGAAAAAGTGGTGGGTATTCGATAAGAGCCTGCTGGGTAAGACAGTCAGCTACGGCAGTACCAGTGCCATGCAGCAGGTATGTCTGCAACTGGGAAAACTGATCATACAGTCTGTGGTCAATACGCAGGGTGTTGCGGTCATGGCGGCATTTACCGCGGTGAACCGAGTGGATGATTTTGCCTATACACCACAGCAGAATATCGGACATGCCATGACGACTTTTCTGGCACAGAACAAGGGTGCAGGGCATAAGGAGCGGATGAAGAAGGGGTTCCAGACAGGTCTTTTGATCGAACTGGTCTATTCCGTCGGATTGTTCTGTGTAATCTGGGGACTGGCTCCGCAGATCATGACATTGTTCGCCGAGGACGGGGATGCACAGGTGGTATCTCTGGGCATCAGTTATCTGCATCTGATCTCCTGGATGTATATTCTGCCGGGATTGACCAATGGTGTGCAGGGATTCTTCCGTGGTATTGGTGATCTGAAAGTGACATTGTACAGCACATTTATGAATATGTTCGGCAGAGTTGTGGCAGTATTTGTAATGATCCGTCTGTTACAGATGGAATTTGCCAGCCTGGCTTGGGCCAATATGGTCGGATGGATCGTGATGCTGTTGTTCGAGGTGCCGCTGCTAGTGAAGTCTATGCGGAACGGCGAGTGCGGATAGAATGAGCATGTGGCGGACGGTCGCGGGAGACCTCGGGAAATGCCGCAGAGTCTTGGCAATTGGGGGCGTAAAGCAGTGTCGAAAGTCGGGGAGCGGATAGAGTTAAGGATAGGAAATTTTACATGAAGTATGGAAAGATCGTAGAGGGAAAATTCATTGACCGTCCCAACCGGTTTATTGCCCATGTGGAGATTGCAGGGAAAGCGGAGACGGTGCATGTGAAAAATACCGGAAGATGCAGGGAACTTTTGCTCCCCGGGGCAGCGGTGCGTCTGGAACAGTCGGATAATCCGGCAAGAAAGACATTGTATGACCTGGTGGCTGTTTATAAAGACAGGATCGGCTGGATCAACATTGATAGTCAGGCATCGAATAAGGTCGTGAAGGAATGGCTGGAGGCGCAGGACTATGATGTGGTCAGACCGGAGTATACCTATGGAAATTCCCGCATTGATTTCTATCTGGAAAAAGGGGAGCACAGAATATTCATGGAAGTGAAAGGCTGTACTCTGGAGATCAACGGCATCGGCTATTTTCCTGATGCACCCACGGAGCGTGGGGTGAAGCATCTGCGGGAACTGACCGCAGCGAGACAGGAAGGATATGAATGTGTGGTTGCCTTTGTGATTCAGATGGAAGGAGTGACGGAAGTACGTCCTTATGTGGAAATGCAGCCGGAATTTGGTACCGCTCTGGCGGAAGCCGAGGCCGCTGGGGTGAAGGTGTTGTTTTTGCCATGCAAGGTGGGTAGAGACTGGCTGAAGATAGATGGAAAGTTAGTAAAGAAATGCTATCAAATCCCCGTAGCCCTTGGCAAGGTATAAGAAACGCGGCACGCTCGCACTTTAGTACGATGCGCTCCTGTCGCAGAGCGTAGCGGTACATAAGCGGTCACAATACGACCGCAATGCGTCCCTTGGGACGCTATGGTACCGACGTCTGCTTACGGCACTGCTTATTCTTATACCCAGCCGGGGCTACTGGTTTTTTTGAAAGCTTTCCAAAACGCAGAACTCCCGGCGTATGCGGTGCCATGTCGAAGATGTTTGTCGGAGGATGTTGATATTTTCTAGAAAAGTGCTGAAAGGCAGGGGGAAAGCGGACACGATGTACGCGTCAGCCGATTGTCGACATGGATGTCGACTGTAGGCGGCCCCGTCATGACGAGAACTACTCATCACTTTTCGTAGAAAATTCACATCCGGAGACCTTACATCGAGACATGTGTATCGCATGCGCCGGGAGTTCGTGGATTTTGCCAATGTATTTAACTAACTTTCTATTTAGTCGTTCAAAGCCATGTCTTTCAATTTCGCAAACAAATTCCGTACCGGCTTAGCGCTTAAAATTACCAGAGTTATGGCTGCTTCAGAGAAGATATAGATAGCATTGTAGGCGAGGGAGTAAGGCAGGGGATCCCAGCCTTCCCAGGCATAGTAGCCGAAGAAGATCCATCCGGAGATCACGGCAAACACATATCTTCCAAGAACCCCGGCAATATATCCCTTGATCAGTCCTAGCTTCGCATTGGAGAAGAGACCGGACAGTCCCAGAGCGCCGAAAGCAAGAAGATAGTCTACCACCAGCTGCAGGGGATATAATACATAGGGATCTATGAGCAGCTGCAGGACACCGTAGGCTACACCTGTGGCAATACCGGCACCCAGACCGAACCAGTAGCCGGGCAGGCAGATCACCAGCATGGACAGCAAAGTAATGGAGCCGCCGGTAGGAAAATGGAACAATTTGATATTGGAAAGAACGGTTCCCAGGGCAATGGCCATGGCACAGAATGCCAGCTGCTTTACCGTAAGCTTGCTGCGATTCATCTTATGATCACCATCGGAAGAAGCGGGAGCTGCCGCAGTCTTTTTCATCTGCATGCGGGCAAATAAAACAGCGGCCGCCAACAGTGCGGCCAGAATGATCACCAACAGGGCATTTCCCAGGGTAGTGGGGATATAAGTAGTCTCTCCCCAGTCATTGGTAACAGCAGTGTACAACATAAAAAAATCCTCCTTCGTGTGCGCGAGGAGGGACAACATCGTATCCATACAGACAGAAACTCTGTATGAACAAAGTGCTTCCTTACGCCGGTATTATCCGGTTCAAGTAGTGAGGGTTAGAAGTGAAGCCTTGACGGCGGCACTTCAATCTCAGCGATGTGCTCCCCTAGCGGATATTCTATTTACCTGTTTACTATAGTGCTTTATCGCAGCAGTGTCAAGCGTTTACTTTCGGAATGCCCCGGGGAATTTATAAAAAAGTTTTCAACACCTGCAACACTCCGTTTTCCCAATAGGGCGCACAGGTATCCCTTGCAGCGGCAATGACTTCCTCTCTTGCATTGGAGACAGCATAGCTCATTCCGGCGCTTTGCAGCATTTCGATGTCGTTCAGATTGTCTCCAAAGGTACAGGTCTCATCTGGCGCAATCCCCAAATATTCCTGGAGAAAACGGATCGCAGACCCCTTATTTACCCCAAGGGGATTGCAGTCCACCCATTCTTTTCCGGCAGAAGCAAGTTTCGCCCGGGACTGCCAGGTGGGAGTGAAGACAGGTGCACACATTTCTTCACAGGCGGAAGGATGATATACAGTGAACTTGATCACATTGTCCACGGGCGTTTTCATAAGATCGGCAGATTCCCGGATGTCATATCCGTAGGAATCCGTAAGCCACCGGAACATCCGGCTTCCAGCATCTTCCGCCAGACAATAATCCGGTGTGGCAATAAAATAATCGCAGTCCGGTAATTCATTCCGGACTGTCTCACACATGCCGTGCCAGATCTCTTCGGGTAAGGTATGCACCTTTAAAATTTCCTTCGGTGTGCGGACCACGGTACCGCCGTCGGTGATATAGAGGAGCTTGTCGCGGATGGGAGCAAAAAGCTTCCGCTCACTGATAAATTGTCTGCCGGAACAGGCAACGAAACGGATGCCTTTTGCAATCAGCTTTTCAATGACGGTCATGTATTCAGGATCCAGCATCAGAGTGCCGTCCTTCAATAGCGTGCCGTCAATATCGGTTGCAATAAGTTTGATCATAGTGCCTCCTGAATCTTACATTTCATTATATCGTGAGCACAGCTCACTCAATGCATTTCGCAAAATCACACTTGCACGCAAGTGATTTTGCTTCATTATATCATGATTCGCACCTTCGGTGCTTAACGTTGCTTCACAACTATCATGATCAACTTCGCCGTTCGCCAATCATGCAAGCATGTTGGCTCTCTTGCGCTCATTATATCATGAGCTCACGAATCCGCGCTATTGCGCTCTACATCCTGCTTCGCAGGATATTCGTTCGCTAATGAGCCCAGAAAAACAAATGTCTGCTTCGCAGCCGCTTGTTTTTCCTTGAGGCTCATTACATTATATCCTACTGTCCACCGGATTTGCAAACGGTATCTGGAAATACAAAACAGTTGGAAAATGCTCATGGATATAGTATTCTTTATAATAGAAAAAACGTTTTATACGTGCCTGCAGGATGATGCTGGCATTGGAAGGATAGGATAAGCATGAAAAAAAGTATCGTTGGGATCCTGGCACATGTGGATGCCGGGAAGACAACATTGGCAGAAAGCCTTTTATGTGCCTGTGGTGTCATAGAAAAGGCTGGAAGAGTGGATCACGGAGATGCTTTTCTGGATAACGGGGACATGGAACGGAAAAGAGGAATCACCATTTTCTCCAAACAGGCGAGAATCCGGTGGAAAGATGTGGATATCACACTGTTAGACACCCCGGGACATGTGGATTTCTCTGCGGAAATGGAACGGACGCTGCAGGTACTGGATGCGGCGGTTCTGGTCATCGACGGAAGCGATGGAGTGCAAGGAGATGTACATACGCTGTGGCGGCTGTTAAAAAGATATGAAGTGCCGGTATTTCTATTTGTAAACAAGATGGATCAACCGGGGACGGATCCGGAAAAAGTACTGACGGAGCTACAGAAAAAGCTGGATAGCAATATTACATCCGTGGGAAAACTGCTGCAGCCTGGGGACAATGAAGGAGAACGGGAAACAGAGCTGGAACACGCGGCCATGTGTAGTGAAGCCTTGATGGAAGAATATCTGGAAACCGGAGAACTGTCGGCGGAAAACATATCGGACACTGTGGCGGAGCGTAAGCTGTTCCCCTGCTTTTTCGGCTCCGCTTTGAAACAATGGGGAATTACAGAGCTGTTAGACGGATTGAATGCGTATCTGCCCCAGCCGGAATATCCGGAGGAATTCGGAGCCCGGGTTTATAAGATCGGCAGGGATAACGCAGGAATCAGATTGTCGTATTTGAAGGTCACCGGAGGAAGTCTGCGGGTTAAAATGCCGGTAGGAAACAGCAGAAGCGGTGCAGGAGAGGAAATCTGGGAGGAAAAATGCGACCAGCTGCGTCTGTATAATGGCGGAAGCTATGAGGCTGTGGATACGGTGAAAGCCGGTGAGGTCTGTGCGGTCACGGGACTTACGAAGACTTTCGCCGGGCAGGGACTGGGCTATGAAAGCGAGAACTCCACGCCGATACTGGAACCGGTGCTGACTTACAGACTACTGCTCCCTCCGGAGGTGGATCCTGTCGTGGCACTGGGGAAACTACGCCAGCTGGAAGAGGAAGAACCGCAGCTGCATGTGTTGTGGCAGGAGGAAAACAGGGAAATCCATATGCAGGTCATGGGACAGGTGCAGATGGAAATCCTCAAAAATATCCTGTGGGAGCGCTTCGGTCTGGAAGTGGAATTCGATGCGGGAAGCATTGTATACAAGGAAACTCTGGCGGAGCCGGTGGAAGGCATCGGGCATTTTGAACCCCTGCGTCATTATGCGGAGGTACATCTGTTGCTGGAGCCCGGGGAGCGGGGCAGTGGATTGCAATTTGCCTCTCTGTGCAGCGAGGACATGCTGGACCGTAACTGGCAGCGGCTGATCCTGACGCATCTGGAGGAAAAACGTCATGTGGGTGTGCTGACCGGTTCCGAACTCACGGATCTGCGTATATTGCTGATTGCCGGAAAAGCCCACACCAAACATACAGAGGGCGGAGATTTCCGACAGGCCACTTATCGTGCAGTACGTCAGGGAATGCGCAGCGGAAAGAGCATTCTCTTAGAACCATGGTTTTCCTTCCGGCTGGAGGTGCCTACGGAGAATCTTGGCAGAGCCATGTCGGATATCACGAGGATGAACGGAAGCTTTGAAGCACCGGAGACAGAAGGCAATAACAGTGTGCTGACGGGAAGTGTTCCCGTGGCTTCTATGGGAGATTATGGAAAAGAGGTGGCATCTTATACCAAAGGTCATGGGCGTTTGTCCTGCACACTGAAGGGATATGAACCCTGCCATAATCCGGAGGAGGTAATGGCAGAGATCGGCTATGATCCGGAAGCGGATGTGGTCAACCCCACCGGATCGGTATTCTGCGCTCATGGTGCCGGTTTTCAGGTGCCCTGGGACCAGGTGCCAGAATATGCCCATGTGGAGAGCAGCTGGAAGCCAGAGAAGGAAGAAACCAAAGCTGCGGACGGCATTTCGGATGCGGGACTGCAGGCAGTAAACAGGCAGCAGGGCGCTATTCGTCAGACCGGGGGTGGTGTAGAGCGGATTATTTCTCAGGAAGAGATCGAAGAGATCTTCCGCCAGACTTATGGGAAAAAGGCGGAGGATCCCCACAGATTCCGCAGATACCATACTTCTTCCGGAAACCGTGGCAGCTATACGGGCAGCTTGGCGGGAAGTGCCGGTGACACCGGTATGCGGAAGGTCGTACCGCAGGAAAAACCGGAGGAATACCTTCTGGTGGACGGTTATAACATTATTTTTGCCTGGCCGGAACTGCGGGAGCTGGCGAAGATCAATCTGGACAGTGCCAGGGACAAACTGATGGATATTCTGTGTAACTATCAGGGATATCAGGGCTGTCGCCTGATCCTGGTCTATGATGCCTACAAGGTGAAGGGCAATCCCGGCTCCACCATGAAATATCATAATATAGAAGTGGTCTATACAAAAGAAGCGGAGACTGCAGACCAGTATATCGAGCGCACGACCCATCAGTTGGGGGCTAAGCCGCAGAAATACCGGGTGACGGTGGCAACCTCCGATGCACTGGAACAGATGATCATCTGGGGCAACGGTGCCACCAGAATGTCCGCACTGGGGCTGAAAGCAGCGGTAGAGGCAGCAGGTGCCGAATATTTTAAATAAGAGAGTTTTATTGGACTTGAAAAAGTGTAATCTATACCTGTCAGGACGGGAAAATAAGATTTCCGACAGAACCCTGAGCACAAAAAGCAGAAAAAGAGGTATGGGTTATGAGAAGACAGTTCGTTTCCAATGTGGCATTTTACAGTACTACCGCAGTACTTATTCTGATCATTGTATTATGTATCGGCGCAACCGTGAAGAGCGAGAGCCGGGATGAGACGCAGCGCATGGAGAACCGGATACAGGAACAGCAGCTGATGAGCGATATGAAGCAGTATCTGAATGAGAACGGTTATCGCAACAGCGGCGTGACGCTGACCTATGCACTGGAAGAAGACGGCAGTCCGGATTATACGTTTACCATTCATCATAAGAAGATCAACAGTATGAGTGAGACGGAACGGGGAGCATTGAGCGCAGAACTGGCACGGGCCTGCAACGCAGTCGGCAATTATTCGGTCTCTTATGAATATCTGCTGACGGATTTTTAGAGACTATTTACATGACTTTTTTGGAAATAAGGGGTATACTGATACCATATGCCACAGTAAACGAGGCGATGGGAAAGGAGAACGACAGATGACATTTATTCCCAAACCACATGAGATATATAAGCATTTTAAGGGCAATCTGTATCAGGTCGTAACGATTGCGGAACATTCAGAGACCGGAGAACAGCTGGTGATTTATCAGGCTTTGTATGGAGATTTCAAGACCTATGCAAGGCCTCTTGCCATGTTTACCGGAGAAGTGGATCGTCAGAGATACCCTGAGGTGACACAGCGTTTTCGTTTTGAATTACAGGGAGCGGAGGCGGACAGACAGGCACACGAGGCGGACGCAGTGAGCGGGACACAGACGGCAGCAGTTCAGACGAAGACAGCAAAGATGCCGTCGACTGCGTCCCAGCCCGCAGCAGCCCAGGCAACGCCGATTGTGGCGCAGAACATAGCAGCCCAGGCAACGGCGACCGCGGCACAGACAACAATAGCACCGGTTTCCCCCGCAGAAGATGAAGAGCCCGCACTGGATCCGTTGGTACTGGAATTTCTGGATGCGGATTCCTACGAGGAGAAGCTAAATATTCTGGCAGGACTGCACCATCGTATCACCAACGAGATGATCACGACCATGGCGATTTCCTGTGATATTGAAGTAAATGACGGTGAGCCGGAAGAGCGTTATGAAGAATTGAAGAACTGCCTGCTCACCATGGAGAAGTTCGAATGCAACCGTCTGCGGTAGACTCTATGGATAAATACAATGAAAATTTAACGGATGTTAAGGAAATCTTTAGGAAAGGTGACCTTCGGGCGATTCCCAAACCACTTTTAAAATGGTATGATAATAACCGTAGGATCCTTCCCTGGAGAGAGGATCCTGCTCCCTACCGCGTATGGGTCTCTGAGATCATGTTGCAGCAGACCAGAGTGGAAGCGGTAAAGCCCTATTTCCAGCGCTTTATGGAGACGTTGCCGGATATTGCTGCGCTTGCGCAGGCACCGGAAGAGGTGCTGTTAAAGCTGTGGGAGGGCCTGGGATATTATAACCGGGTACGGAATCTACAGAAAGCAGCCATCCAGATCATGGAAGATTATGGCGGAGTCATGCCGGATTCTTATGAGGAGTTATTAAAATTAAAAGGAATCGGCAGCTATACGGCTGGGGCGGTATCCTCTATTGCTTACGGCAAGCCCAATCCGGCGGTGGACGGCAATGTTCTGAGAGTCATTGCAAGAGTCCGCAAGGATGAACGCTGTATCTCTGAGGATAAAGTAAAAAAGGCTGTGGAAAAGGATCTGTGGGAGGTCATTCCTACAGACAGGCCGGGAGATTTCAACCAGGCTATGATGGAAATCGGTGCCTGTGTATGTATTCCCAACGGGGCTCCGCACTGTGAGAAATGTCCCCTACAGCAGATATGTCTGGCGTATGCGGACGGTACACAGCTGCAATATCCGAACAAAGCCAAAGCAAAAGAACGTACGGTGGAGGAGAAGACGATCCTCATTATCCGGGATGCGGAGCTGGCGGCATTGCATAAGCGTCCGGCGAAAGGTCTGTTGGCCGGTATGTATGAATTCCCTTCGATGAAGGGATATCATACCGCGGAGGAGGTCAAGGAATATCTGGCGGAGAACGGGTTGCAGGTACTCCGGATCCAGCCTCTTGAGGATGCAAAACATATTTTTTCCCATAGAGAATGGCATATGAAAGGATATCTGATCCGTGTGGATGAACTGGCACCGAAGCGTGAAGGCCCGGATTCAGCAGACTGGATCTATATTGAACCTTCGGAGACAAGGGAGAAATATCCCATTCCTTCCGCGTTTGCAGTCTATGCGAAGGGATTGAACATGAAACTGGGGGCCCGAGAGAACGATCCCGGACAGTGAACAACAAGATAGTGAAGAAAGGACAGCGATATGAAATTACTTTCCATAGCAATTCCCTGTTACAATTCTGAAAAGTATATGAGAAAATGTATTGATTCCCTGCTGATCGGCGGAGAGGATGTGGAGATCCTGATCATCGATGACGGTTCTACCAAAGACCGTACCGCAGAGATTGCAGACGAATATGAAGCACAGTTTCCTACGATTGTGCGTGCTATTCATAAGGAGAACGGCGGACATGGTTCTGCTGTGAACACCGGAATCGCCAATGCCACGGGACTATATTTTAAAGTAGTGGATAGTGATGACTGGGTGAAGCAGGATGCATATTTTAAGATCCTGGATACTCTCAGAGAACTGGCCGGCGGCGGTCAGGCGTTGGATATGCTCATCAGCAACTATGTCTATGAAAAAGAAGGCGAGCGCCGCAAAAAGGTGATCCAGTACCGTCATATCCTGCCGGTGGAGAAGATGTTCACCTGGACGGACTGCCATCATTTTCTGAAGGGCCATTACATACTGATGCACTCCGTGATCTTCCGTACCAGACTGTTACAGGAATGTGGACTGAAGCTTCCGGAGCACACCTTCTATGTGGACAACCTGTATGTATTTGAACCGCTTCCTTATGTGAAGAATATGTATTATCTGGATGTGAATTTCTACAGATATTATATAGGAAGACAGGATCAGTCGGTGAATGAGACCGTGATGATCTCCCGCATCGACCAGCAGATCCGAGTGACGAAGCTGATGATTGATTATCTGGTGGGCAGAAAGTCGGAACTGGTGAAAAACCGACGTCTGTACCAGTACATGCGCAACTATCTGGAGATCATCATGGCAGTATCTTCCGTACTGTTGATCCGCTCCGGTACCACAGAACATCTGGAGAAAAAGAAAGAACTGTGGGAGTACCTGAAAGGAAAAGACAAACGCCTGTATCTGTGGATGCGTAACGGCATTATGGGCGGTACCATGAACCTTCCCGGAAGAGGCGGACGGAAGATTTCGGTAGAGGGATATAAGATCTGCCAGAAATTGTTCGGATTTAATTAGAACGGAATTGTTTAACATAGTCAAAATAGCGGATACTTCGGAGGTTTACCTGAAGTATCCGTTTTCTTCTGTTTTTCCAGCCATCTCGTCCTGCATGAAGCCCCCAAACTATTGACAATACCTGTTTTGAACGTATATAGCGGTTACATTTAAAGCGGAATTAAAATTACGTTAAAAACGTAGAATAAAATTTAGGAGTAGTAAAATCTTTCATTATTTGGGAAGAAGGAGCTCACATGAAACGATAGATAATGACCATTGTGGCAGGAGCGGCAGTCGGTGAATCCGGATGTGTATGCCTGGATCACTGTACCGGGGACAGAAATTGAATATCCGATTTTACAGCATCCTTCCGATAATTCCTATTACTTTATGCATAATATTGATGGTTCGTATGGATATCCCGGGTGCATATATACGGAGAATCTGAACAGTAAGGACATTACAGACAACAATACGGTGATCTATGGACACAACGTGAAGAACGATTCCATGCCCGTCAAACAATAAGAAATCCGAGGGCAGAACTTATGTCATTTTGGAGTTATATTAAAGCAATAAGGTAGGAATAGGATTGCAGGGATTAGGTGTTCGAAAGTTAAGATGGGTGATACTGATTGCAGCAATTATAAGTTACAGCATAGAATTCAGCCAGTTATTAACAAAACGTGGACTCTTTGAACTTTTTGATGATCCGTTTCATAATGTCCTTGGAGCAATAATAGGATTTACATTATGGAGAATGATTATGAAAAGATGTTCAGAAAAATCTGAAGGACAGGCTATAAGACCAAAATAAATATATAGATGGAGTTAAAATTGATTTTAAAGCATAATGCCCAAATTTGCCAGGGACAGATTTTGCTATTTTGCCACGTTGACAATCGAGTGCTCATTTGCTATCCTCTATTCGTAAGCAGATTTTCTATTTCAAATTTCTATATCGGTGTAAGCCGGTGTCTATGACTTCAGAGGAATCCCTGCTTAATTACCCAATGATAACAATAGAGCAGGAGAAGGCGTAGAGCGAATGGAAATTTGATTTGCTGACGTTGTCAGCGTATTCTCCTGTGGCAAGTGTGAGAGGAGAATGCAAATGATAATCAGTCCTAAATGGGATTACTGTATGAAGGAATTATTCCGTAATCCGGTGATCCGAAAGTATTTTATCAGTGTGGTGTTGAATATTCCGGTGGAGATGATTCGTAGTACGCGACTGCTGAATACATACCTGTGGAGAAGATATCGTTACCAGAAACAGGGGATCCTGGATGTTCTGGTAGAACTGAATGATGATACGAAAATTAATATTGAACTTCAGGTGAAAGCAGTCAGAAACTGGGACAAGAGACAACTGTTCTATTTAGGAAAGATGCTCACAGAAGAGATTTCTTTTGGCAGAAGCTACGATGTGATGAAGCGTTGTGTAGCAATCAGTATATTGGATTTTAACCTGACGGAAGATAAACAGTACCATAAGACATATTTGTTGCGTGATGAAGAAGGAAGATTGTTCAGCAATCTGTTGGAACTGCATGTGATAGAACTGAATAAGGTCTTAATGGGACAGAACATAGATGAATGGATACGTTTTTTCAACATAAAGACGGAAGGAGAACTGGATATGCTGCGGATGCAGACAAACAATGCCGGAGGAGATACAGATAAGGTGGCGCAGCTGGATGATCCGGAAGTGCTACTGGCAATGCAGAGAAAATATGGAATGATTAATCTGTGACATTTATAAGACAATCCGTTTGCAAACCGGAACTCACCAACAATTACACAACGCAGAACGACAGATAACCGGAGAAACTTATGTAAAAAGATTGTCCGGTTATTATGAATTTGTGTACAGAGAGGAAAAAATGAGAGCAGATAAAATAAAAACTATAATTGGCAATATCAATGACTTACCTTATAAGACCATCTTGTTTGATGGAACCTGGGGTGTCGGGAAGTCTTATGCGGTAAATGAGGCGTTGGCAGGAAATCCGGACGTTTGTAAAATATCAATGTTCGGAATGACAGATGCGAGACAAATATATCATGAAGTATTGTTTCAACTGGCATTGAAGAATAATGTCGGCGGGAAGATTGGTGAAATAGCTAATAATATCATAGAAGGCGCAGCAAAGGTCTGGGATAAAGTCGGACAGGCCCGGGATGTGGTACAAAATATAGCAAACGAAAGAGAACTATTTTTATTATTGTCCAAAGAATTTACATTCCTTCACATTGTGGTCATAGACGATCTGGAAAGAATGAACAGTAATATGAATTTGGAAGAGATATTTGGAATCATAGAGGAACTGAAACAATGTAATTATGTGAAAGTTATACTCGTTGCGAATACCGCAGAAATGTCAAAAGATAAAAAAGAGATATTTGACAAATACAGTGAAAAGGTAATTGAACGAACATATGCTATTACGGAACGGGCAGAGAGTGTCGAGTGGAGTAAATTGCATATCCATGCTCAATTTATTGAAAAATTTCTAAACCTTCATAAAGTGGAAAACTTGCGGACACTTGAAAAGGCGCAGCGATTTTATGATGATGTAATATTATTTTGCGAAGACTGCAATAAAGATGAATTTTTGGAGGAACTGAGACTGATATGTTATGCCATCGTCGTTGAAAGTACACACAATCTGTATTATAAGGAGGATGATCCCAACAATACGGATTCGGTGAAAAAGATGGTGAGCAGTATTGAAAATACGTTGGAGCATAGAATAGGGAAATATCTTTATGGTACAAAGAGCAGTAATAATTTGACCGGAATGCTGTTGAGATACTATCAGGAGGGGACGCTTGATAAAGAACAATTAGAAGCCGAGTATCGACTGTTTCTTAAATCGGGAGATAAACCCAATTATTATAAGACAGATGCAGAGATAAAAGTAATGCTGCCGGATTTAAAAAAGGGATTGCTTCAGGCAAAAAACATTGTGGAATTAAACGAATTTGCAGATTCCTATATGGTATGGAGTGATATTCTGGAGGAAGATAATGAGGATGTTTTAACCATATATAAAAACGGGTTAAACAAAATGCTAAAACAGGCAGTCAGAGATGGAAAAGAAGAAATTTTAACGCACTCTTATGATTTATTCCATATGTCTTCAGACAAGGTGAAAATAATATACATGGAAGAAAATGAAAACATGAAAGAATTTTTGATTGAGACATATGTAGAACATTTGAGGATCACAACCCACGGGGAAAAAGCGTACCAATTTTCATATAAACTCAGAAATTATTTTAGCAACAGTTATTACCATGAGATCATAATGACAAAAGTGGATCAGCTGTATAATAAGACGTCTTTTCCTGTGGGGGACGTAGATCAGAATAGATATCATACCTGTTATAATATCATGTATTTACTGTACCATGCAGATAAGGAGAAATTTTTGAACTATTGTACTGACATAAAAAAAGATTGTGATAAGATGTCAAGAC
The DNA here is from genome assembly GCF_025567015.1 of Waltera acetigignens. Lineage (NCBI taxonomy): Bacteria > Bacillati > Bacillota > Clostridia > Lachnospirales > Lachnospiraceae > Waltera > Waltera acetigignens. The sequence goes on from NZ_JAOQJO010000011.1 coordinate 21,702, forward strand.
ATAGGATAGAGGTTTTGTCGGAAGAGATAATGAAAGACCAGAAAACATGAGAAAAGTGATTCCTTCGTACAGTTGAAGAGGAAAACAGAAAGTGCTACAATTTACATGAAAATGCAAATTATGGCATTTTTTATAAATAACAAGGGGGACCGATATATGGCAACACAAAAGCAACAGGGTATTAAGAAGCGATTGACAAAGGGATTCACAAAAGTGGCGGTAATTGGAGCGGTAGCTGCAATCATTGGAATCGGAGCGCTTCTGATTGCTGCGGCGCAGTATGAAAAAGCACTGAATCGGTATGGTTTTACACAGGGGGATATCGGTAAGGCGATGACCGCTTTTTCGGAGAGTAGAAGTGCATTGCGCGCAGTGGTCGGGTATGATGATGAAGCTGTGATCGAAAAGCAGACAGCTCTGCATGACCAGAAGAAAGAGGCATTCGAAACTTATATGGATGAATTGAGCAGAACACTCAAATTCTCCGAGGGAAGAGAAGCTTACAATGCGGTCTTGACGGAACTTGACGGCTATTGGGAGCTGGATGCACGAATCTTGGAATTGGCAACTTCGGATGATGCGGATGGTTATCTGGAAGCGCAGGAACTGGATACGACAGATTTGACGGCTCAATATGAACAGATTTATGCAGAATTCGTTGAACTGATGAACCTGTGCGTGCAGAAAGGTGACCGTGCGGAAGCGGATCTGCGGGCAATGGAACGGAATATGCTGTTGGTGATCCTGGCAATCGTTGTGGTTTCTTTCTGGAGTTCGGTGATCCTGGGACGAAAAATGGCGCAAGACATAGAAAAGCCCATGATAGCATTGGCAGATCGTCTGCAGACCTTCGCACAGGGAGATTTAAGCAGCGCATTTCCGGAGTGTGCAACGGAAGATGAGATTTCTTATATGATACAGGTGGCAAAGGGGATGGCATCGGATCTGGATATGATCATTACGGATGCCGGAGAACTTCTGGGACAGATGGCAGAGGGAAATTATGCTATCGGCACTAAGATTGAGGATAAATATGTAGGACAGTTTGTGGCATTGAAGGATGCCATGCGTAAAATGAACCGTCAGATGAACGGTACGCTGCAGCAAGTAGAAGAAGCTGCAAAACAGGTATCAGCCGGCGCTGAGAATCTGGCAGAATCTGCCCAGTCCCTTGCGGAGGGAGCTACCGATCAGGCAGGTTCGGTGGAGGAACTGACAGCAACAATTACAAATATCGCGGATGCAGTGAACCGTACGGCGGGTGAATTGCAGAAGACCACCCGGAAGGCGGAAAATTATGCACAGCAGGCGGATGCCGGACATGCACAGATGAAATCTCTTATGGAAGAGATGGATCGAATCAACGATACGTCCAAAAAGATTCAGAATATTATTGCAGAAATCGAAGACATTGCCAGTCAGACCAACCTGCTGTCATTGAATGCCGCAATCGAGGCTGCCAGAGCAGGGGAAGCAGGAAGAGGCTTTGCTGTTGTGGCAGAACAGATTCGCAAACTGGCAGAACAGAGTGCACAGTCCGCAGTGGATACCAGAAGTCTGATCGAAGGCTCTCTGCAGGAAATTGAGAGGGGAAATCAGGCCGCTGAAGCGGCAGCGGAATCACTGGAGCAGATTGTGACCGGAGTTAAGGAGATCGCAGCAGATTCCAGGAGACTTAGTGAAGAATCAACAGCGCAGGCACAGGCAATGGAACAGGCAGAAGTGGGAGTGACTCAGATTTCGGAGGTCGTACAATCCAATTCCGCATCTGCGGAGGAATCTTCTGCAACCAGCGAGGAATTGTCGGCACAGGCATATTCCTTAAATGAAGTGGTAGGCAAATTTACATTACGCAGAGATTAAACTATTAGGAAGAAAATAATTGTTTATGAAATACCGATTTATCAGGCATTGGAAACGGATGCAAAATAAATCGGTATTTTTTTACCCATAACTTTCATTATGACTGAAACATTCATTCTTTCATTATCCTTTAGAATTGTAGAGGTAGGAAACAGGAGATGAGGGAATGAGTCAGAAACATTCGGAACAATATAAAATTATAGGACAGGCGATTAAAAAATATCGAAAACAACGAGGACTTACACAGGAGCAGTTGGCGGACAGAGTAAGTATTAGTATCAGCTATCTCACCAAGATCGAGGCACCGAATTGTGACCAGCCGTTTTCTTTGGAGGTAATATTTGATATTGCTGAAGTGCTGGAGATACCGGCACATGTATTATTGGAGGATTTATAATTTTGTGACAGAGATGAGATTTGCAGTAAGAAAATCTACAGCGTTTGTGAAAAACAAAAAGCGGAAACACTGTAAAATCAATGTTTCCGCTTCTTATATGAGAGCTGCTGACGGGAATCGGACCCGTGACCTCCGCACTACCAATGCGACGCTCTACCGACTGAGCCACAGCAGCATCACGTGACGGCTAACGCAATCACCGTGATTCATTCTAACAAAAGAGATACCGTTTGTCAACAACAAAAATTGCAAATTTTAACAGTATTTGTCGATGAGAAAAAATTGACACAAAATCTACGAAAAGTAAAATATAAGCAGATGTAAAACAAATTTTTACTTTATAGTAAAATCATCTATATTTAGTACGGGGATAAATGTTAAATTATAGAGTAAATATTTTAGAAAGATAAAACCTCTATATGAGGCGATGGTAGGTGCACATGCAGAAAGAAGAGACAACAGGAGACCATCAAGAATTTGATGAGATGTACCGTAGGACACAGGCGGAAATATACAAGTTTATCCGCTACAGGGTGGCAGACAAGGAACTGGCAAAGGATGTCCTGCAAGAAACGTATTATGTTGCGTATAAAAAGTGGGATATTCTCTGTGAACATTCCAATCCAATGGGATGGCTGATCAATACTGCCAAGAATAAAATACGTGAACTGAATAAGTCATTGAAGAAGATAGAATGTGAAGTCGACCTGGATGCCGACGAATATACATTCACGGAAGACGGTTACGGAAAATCAGAACTTGATCTCATAATAACGAAAGGCCTGACGGAAGAGGAGAAGAACAGATTTTACAAATATTTTCTTCACGGGTATTCAATTTCTGAGCTGGCACAACTTGAGAAAATATCCGAGAACAATATGAGTGTCAGGATCAGCAGATTGAGAAGCAAGATAGCCCAAAACATACCCGACGAGTCCGGTATCGACAAAAAATACAAAAAATCTGTAAGAATTGACAAAAAAGAATCATGTACTTAACGAGGGACCAATATTACACCAGATAAGGATATGCAGAAGGGAAAGGAATTGGAATTAAAATGAAGAAGCAGGATAACGAAAGCCTGATTCAGGAGCTTACCAAGCGGTTGGACTGGTACATTATGAAAGCATCAGATGAAGAGTTTGATGCGGATGAAGTACAGACATTAATGAAACTGCTGGACAACCTGAAAACAGAGGAAGACAATGTAGAAGATGAATTGCCTGTGGAAGAGGCATTGGATGATTTCTGGAAACATTGTGAGGAAAGGGAAGAAGAGGAGCGCCTGTTGCTTGGCACCGAAGAAGAGAAGGACAAAAGTGAACCTGTTGCAGAGAAAGAGGAGGACAAGCCCAGGGAGGGTAAGCTTCATAAAGTGCTCTGGTACTTTCACAGACGCAGATTTGTAGTGGTGACAGTAGCGCTGCTTGTCGTAATGATACTTGGCGGTTCATGGCAGGTAGTTGCCAATGCGGAGAAGCATGGAGGTTTCTTCTGGTGGATGGATAAGAACGAGGAAGGGACGACTATGATTACGGCACCGGAAGGAGTGGAGGAATTTAATAATGTTTTAACAGGGAGATATTATAGTATAGATGAGGTGCCAAAGGAGTATAGAAGATATGTAGAACAGGTATGTGATATTCAGGAATTATCAGAATACAGTTTTATTTATTCCAAAATAATTAGAAGTACACATAAAGATAATATATATGTTTTTATGAGAGGAAATAAAGACATTATTCGATTTGAAATTATAGTGTATCCACAAGAAATTTTACGTGTTCGTGAAATATATCCGGGGTATATTTTTGAAAGGGAATTTGAAGATGATGGAATAATTTTTGATGTCCTTTCTAAAAAAGAATTATCGAGACAAAATACATATTTAATGTACTTTTATTTTGGAAAGGAAAAGTATATTGTCATGAGTAATGAAGACGAAAGCAGTCTTCAAAGTATAGTAGTAGAATATAAAAATTTGATATTAGAATCAAATATAAACAAGTGAGAAAACTAGGGAATTGAGATAAGATTCCCTAGTTTTTTTATAAAAGGCTATATTTGAATCTGCTTTAGATCAATTGTGGTCAACTTTAATCAACCTTAATCAACTTTTAATCAATTTTAATCAATTTTCGTTGAATGAATTTTAAAAATCTGATTTGGGTATAGAAACCATAAGTTAGTCATGCAATGGTATACGGAATAGGTATCCTCCTGCAGAAGGAGGTCCTATGCCGAAAGAAGAAAGGAAAAAGGGGACACATTTAACTTGGGATGACAGGCATGAAATTCAGAAGGGATTGAAAGAACATCGTACCTTTAAAGAGATTGCATACATTATAGGCTGTTCACCTGATACGGTTTCCAAGGAAATACGCAGGCATCGTTATCATAAGTTGCGAAACAGGGATGGCATACTTCATGCAAGTCCCAACCGGTGTAAATACCGAAATAGCTGCAGGCGTTGGGATGTGTGTAAAAAGAAGAAGGGACATAAGTGCAGAATTCCATGCCGGGAGTGTATCAGCTGCAATAAGCTGTGTCCTGACTTTGTGGATACACCATGCCCAATAGAACACAAGGCGCCTTATGTGTGCAATAACTGCCCCAAGTCCATCAGCTGTCTGTTTGATAAGTACCTGTATAACGCTGATTATGCCCATAAGGAGTACTGTGAAACGCTTAGGAAATCCAGACAGGGAATAGACATGACCAGAGATGAACTGGCAGCATTGGACAGTCTTGTGAGCCCGCTGATCAGGAAAGGACAGCCCCTGGCACATATCCTGGCGCATCATGCAGAAGAGATTCCCTGTGGGGAACGAACGCTTTATAAGTATATCAGTGCCGGCTATCTGACCGCAAGAAATCTGGATATGCGGAGAACGGTAAGATATCGAAAAAGAGTGAGAAGCGTTCCAACTCCAAAAATCAGCTATCGTAAAAAAGAAGGACATCATTATTCAGACTATCTTGACTTTATTGCGAAAAACGAAGGCATACGAGTGGTACAGATGGACACAGTGGAAGGAAATAAAGGCGGAAAATTACTTCATACGCTGTTATGGCCGGAAAACAATCTGATGCTGGCATTTCTGATTGAAACCAAAGAAATGAAGAATACCGTAGCTACTTTTGACTGGTTGGAAGAGACGTTGGGAAGTGAAATGTTTCGGGAACTGTTTCCTGTAATACTGACAGATAATGGATGTGAGTTTGCAGATCCGGAGTTGTTTGAAAAAGGACATGACGGGAAGAAGCGTACCAGAGTGTTTTATTGTGAATCGAGACATTCTGAGCAAAAGGGAGAACTGGAAAAGAATCATGAGTACATAAGATATGTACTGCCAAAGGGAAGTTCGTTTGATGGATTGAACCAGGAGCAGGTGTTACGTATGGTAAATCACATCAATAATACAACAAGGCCTAAACTTCATGGTTCGACACCCATGAAGAAGGCCCTGAAGTCATTTGACAAAAATGCAATGGAAAAGCTTGGACTGGAGATCATCCCACCCGATGAAATCTGTCTGAAGCCTGAACTATTGAAATAAATAAAACAGGCAGGAGGATACAGAAAAGAATAAACAGTTGATGGCAACCAGAAGTTACTCGTGCAAAAGACTTTTGGAGGCTTCCTTTAGTGTACCCTAAAATCCATTCATTTTTAATTATTATAGGTCAGAAAGGGATGAAAAACAACCTGAAAATGGAGAGAAACAGGGCAAAGCAGAAGTTAGTCGTGCAATTCTTTTTCTGAAGCGTGGCAGTAGAAGTTACTAATGCAATCAACTTTAATCAATTTTTTGAAAAAATATTGTAAGAACTTTGAATGATTTGTCATGAAGTATATAGAGGGACAGAAAGTGCAGGCCGTACCCTTAAAAGTGTAGCAGCTTTTTACGAAGGAAAGGAGAAAATTGTATTGAGGAAAACTAGGAAAAAGTGGAGTACAAAAATAATAGCTGCATTGATGATAATGATTTTTGCTATGCCTACATCGGAGATGAAAGTACAAGCGGAAGAAATGATAAGTACTGAAGCGGTAGAGGTGCCGACAAATGTATCTGTTACAACTGCGGATTATAATTCTGCGGTACGTCCTATAACGACAATGACAGATTGTGAGATTGTTTTAGCATTTACTTTGAATGGATTGGAAATGACTTTTTCAACATCATCATTTAAAGAATCATCTGTTATTGGGGTAAAGGATATTAAAGTTCAACAGAAAATGTGGTATGGATGGAAGACAGTGATGACTTCTGATGGAGCAGAAAATTATAATGAAGATATTTTTATGGGAGAACTTACATACCCCGATGCCGTTAATGGAAAAACCTACCGTGTCACATGTGTCCATTACGCCAACTACGACGTTTATGAAGAAGTAGAAAACGACACCGGTGCCTTCAAATTCGTACTATAACAATTAGAACTACCAGGTAACAAACAACACACAATAAACCCTTGCTACACTTACGAAAAAACTTAATAATGTATGAACTGCAGAAATACAAAGTACATATTACTTGCAGCAGGAACCACTGGGGGTTGGGATACAACAATGTATTCAGAAAGTATGCTAAAACCTGCATAAGGGAAAACGAAGGGAAAAATAAAATATACTGCAATTGTCACAGTGGGTGGGACAAAAATCTTCACGTGAAAGTATAAGGGGAAATCTTTCAGGAAAAAGATACAGCTGAACGCCTTACAGCTAATGGACATTTATGTCAGGGGTGACAATAAGCAGAATGAGAAAGAGAGAACAAAAGATGAAGCGAATAATGTGGGCAAATCCCATGATCAAGTCTGCCGGGTACGATGCCCAGCAGCAAATGTTGGAAATCGAATTTGCAAACAACGGACAGATCTGGCAGTTTGATAATGTACCGGAGGATATCTGGTATCGCTTTCGGAGTCACCATCTTCCGGAACTCTTTTTCCATAATTTCATTATGGGACATTATCCGGAACGAAGAATGCAGGAAATTGGGTAGGGAACCCAGGCATACGGGGAATACAAACAGGGGAATGAAATTATAACGCAGGAAGCCGCAGAGATAGCAATATCTCCTGCGGCTTCCTGCGTTACAAAATAACATTTTACATAAATCTCTTTCCCAAAAAAGTGGAATATGCTATACTGTTACAGAAGTCTTGTCTGATGGAGGCTGAGATTTTCGAAATAGGAAGAGAGACGTTAACAGATTCATGGCAAAAGAACTGCAACAGACATTGCCGGAAGCCCGGCGAAAAAGAGTGCAGCGGTTGAAGAAGATGATCATAGGTATCGTGGCGGCGGGAATCGTGATTCCGCTCCTGTGCTGTGTGTATCTGATCTGCAGGCTGCATACGATTGACGGAACTTTGAAGACACTGGAGCAGAGACTGGATGAACTGGATATCCGGAATCAGGAGTTACAGACGCTGCTGCAGCAGTTGCAGGAGCAGAAGAGTACACCGGTACAGACACCTCAGATACAGGAGGACAGTTCCGGCGCAGAAGCTTCAGAGCCGGTGGCGGAGGAAAGTTCCGGGCAGGAAGAAATTCACAAGGTGTATCTGACGTTCGACGATGGCCCCAGTATTTATACGAATGACATCCTGGATATTTTAGACAGCTACAATGTCAAAGCCACATTTTTTGTGGTGGGAAAAGAAGGAACCAATGCAGAAGAGGCGCTGCAAAGGATCGTTGACGAAGGACATACGCTGGGAATGCATTCATACAGTCATAAATATAAGGAATTGTACGAATCAATGGACAGTTTTACACAGGATTTTGCCCGGATCAGGGACTCCATCTATCAGGCCACCGGAGTGGAGAGTGTCTGTTACCGGTTCCCGGGTGGAAGCTCCAATACGATCAGCGAGATCGATATGCATGATTTTATCGATTATCTGGACAGTCAGGGAGTGGAATACTACGACTGGAATGTGTCCTCCGGAGACGGCGGAAGCATGAAGTTATCCACGGATACATTACTGGAAAACTGTACCAAGGATATCGATACCAGAGACACGTCTATCATACTGTTGCATGATTCCGCGGAGAAGCCGACTACAGTGGAAGCTTTGCCGGATATCATAGAGAATATTCTGGCCCGGCCGGATACAGTGATCCTGCCGATTACGGAAAATACCAGGCCGATTCATCATATAGAGTAGGAATACCTGTAAGAAGAGAATGCCTGTTGCGGTTTTGATCGTTCGCAGAACGCAAAAACCGCTGATAAATAACAAGAAACAAATGGAGGTACATAATCATGGGATTTTTCTCAGACTTGAAGGAAGATCTGTCCCAGGCGGTCAATGAACTGATGCCGGAGGAAGAGCTGGATCAGGCAGCCGTGGAAGAGACGAAGGAGCAGCCGGTGGAAAATACGCAGGAGACAACGGAAGAGACTCCGATGGAGCCGCAGGCGGAAGAGACACCAAATGACAATGCAGCATTGGAAGAAATGTTGAAGAACCTGGATTCTATTGAAATTCCCCAGGAAAAAGAAGAACAGCCGGAAGAGGAAACAACGGCAGAAGAATCCCGGATAGAGGAAGCTCCCATAGGAGAGGCCGTACCGGAACTGGATCTGGACAGTATACTTCAGAACGATATGACTGTGGACAGTGTTCTGAAGCAGGAGAATACAGAGAATAGCAAAGGAGCAGAGAAGAGAATGGACGCAAAAATCGCATCAGATGAAACAGCAGTTATCACCGCAGGTATGGTTATCACCGGAGATGTAAGTTCTGAAGGATCTATGGATCTGGTAGGTACGATCAACGGAAATATTGATATTCTGGGCAAACTGAATATTACCGGATATATCAATGGAAATTCCAAGGCTGCCGAGATCTTTGCAGAGGGAGCCAAGATCAACGGTGAGATCGTCAGCGAAGGTTCTGTAAAAATCGGTGCAAGTTCTGTAGTCATCGGCAACATCACTGCCATCAGCGCAGCTATTGCAGGTGCGGTAAAGGGCGATATTGATGTACAGGGACCTGTAGTGCTGGATTCTTCCGCCATCGTAATGGGCAACATCAAGTCCAAGTCCGTACAGATCAACAACGGTGCCGTAATCGAAGGTATGTGCTCTCAGTGCTATGCGGATGTCAGCCCGACTTCCTTCTTCGATGATTACAAGCCCGAGAAAAAGAAAGTAAAATAAGGAGCATATGACCATGAAGAGAATATTACTGAAGCTTAGTGGAGAAGCACTGGCAGGAGAGAAGAAGACCGGTTTTGACGAGGAGACCGTCAGAAAGGTAGCATTACAGGTAAAGGAACTGGTAGATGACGGTATTCAGGTAGGTATCGTTATCGGTGGTGGCAATTTCTGGAGAGGACGTTCCAGTGAGAACATTGACCGTACCAAGGCAGACCAGATCGGAATGCTGGCTACGATCATGAACTGTATTTATGTCTCCGAGATTTTCCGTTCCGTAGGCATGATGACCAATATCCTGACACCTTTTGAGTGCGGATCCTTTACCAAGCTGTTTTCCAAGGACAGAGCAAATAAATATTTTGCCAAAGGTATGGTAGTGTTCTTCGCAGGTGGTACGGGACACCCTTATTTCTCCACCGATACCGGCGTTGTTCTTCGTGCCATTGAGGTAGAGGCAGATGTCATTCTGCTGGCTAAGGCAATCGACGGTGTCTACAATGCAGATCCCGCCAAAGATCCTACAGCGAAGAAATATGATGAAGTATCTATTGATGAAGTAATTGCCAAGAATCTTCAGGTAGTGGATATGACCGCTTCCATTCTGGCCAGAGACAACAAGATGCCCATGTGGGTATTCGGCCTGAATGAAGAGAACAGCATTGTGAATACCTTGAAGGGCAAGTTCAACGGAACCAAGGTAACCGTATAATTTCAGAAAATAAAAATGGAAAGGCGCAGAGCGCAGAAGAGAGGAAAACAATGGACGCAAGAGTACAGGTATATAGTGACAAGATGCAGAAGGCTTATGAGTTTCTGGAGGCAGATTTTGCTGCTATCCGTGCGGGACGTGCGAACCCTCATGTATTAGACAAACTGAGAGTTGACTACTATGGAACGCCTACCCCTATTCAGCAGGTGGGTAATGTAACCGTTCCCGAGGCACGTATCATCCAGATCGCTCCCTGGGAGAAGTCTCTGATCAAAGAGATCGAGAAAGCAATCATGACTTCCGATATCGGTATCAACCCTTCCAACGACGGCAGTGTGATCCGCCTGGTATTCCCGGAGCTTACCGAGGAACGCAGAAAAGATCTGGTAAAAGAAGTAAAGAAGAAGGGTGAGGAAGGCAAAGTAGCTATCCGTAATATCAGAAGAGACGGCAACGATGCCTTCAAGAAGCTGGCAAAGACAGAAGTATCCGAAGATGAGATCAAGGGTCTGGAAGATGATCTGCAGAAGCTTACCGACAAGTATGTAAAGGATATTGATGCTCTGATCGACAGCAAGTCCAAGGAAATCATGACGGTTTAAGAAGGTTTAAAACTATGGAAGAGAATCTGAAAATTCCGAATCATGTAGCAATTATTCTGGACGGCAACGGCCGTTGGGCCAAAGCAAAAGGAATGCCCCGCAATTACGGGCATATGCAGGGAGCCAAGACGGTGGAAGTGATCTGTGAAGAGGCGTACCGTATGGGAATCCAGTATCTGACAGTATATGCTTTTTCTACAGAGAACTGGAACCGCCCGCAGGATGAAGTGGACGCGCTGATGAAGCTGCTCCGCAATTATATGAAGACCTGTCTGAAGACAGCGGAGAAGAACCGTATGTGTGTCAGAGTCCTGGGTGACAAGACCAGACTGGATGAGGATATCCGGACGCGGATCGCGGAACTGGAAGAGGCCACAAAGAACAACGATGGCCTGCATTTCCAGATTGCCATTAATTACGGAGGCAGGGATGAGATCGTCCGTGCAGTGAAAAAACTGTCCGCAAAAGTACAGAGTGGAGAAGTGGATCCTGCAGGGATCACGGCAGATACTCTGGAAGGATACCTGGATACTGCTGGAATTCCGGATCCGGATCTGCTGATCCGAACCTGCAATGAACAGAGGATTTCCAATTTCCTGTTGTGGCAGCTGGCATATACGGAGTTTTATTTTACCCCGGTTCCCTGGCCGGATTTTACAAAAGAAGAATTGATCAAGGCTGTGGAAGCATATAATCATAGAGACAGAAGATATGGCGGCCTGAAGGAGGAATAGCTTATGTTTTGGACCCGTTTGCTCAGTGGCATCGTATTGCTTGCCATTGCACTGGCTACGTTCAGCTTCGGCAATGTGTTTCTGGCAGTGCCGTTGTGGCTTATTTCTCTGATTGCATACAGAGAGCTTACCAAGGCATTAAAATGTGCAACGGATGAGAAAAAATTTAATGCACTGGAATGGATCGGTTTTGTGGGAGTGACGGCATATTATGCAACACTGTTTTTCACCAGAGACCATACATTACTGCTGATGTGTATTGTAGCACTGTTCATGGCGGAAATGTTCTGTTATGTGGCAGCCTTTCCGAAATATCAGGCAAGTCAGGTCATGGCAGCAGTGTTCTCTTTCCTGTATGCACCGGTGCTGTTGTCCTTTGCCTATCTGACCCGCGAGTGCGAGAACGGAATTTATCTGGTATGGCTGATCCTGATCAGTTCATGGGGATGCGATACCTGTGCCTATGTCGTAGGCAAACTGATCGGAAAGAAGCATATTTTCCCGGAATTAAGCCCGCATAAGTCTCTCGAGGGATGTATCGGCGGTGTCGCCGGAGCAGCCCTGATCGGTGGTTTGTATGCACATTTCTTTGTGGAAGCGGCATTCCCTGATCAGATCATCACCTGGACAATCGCATTCATCTGTGCGGCGGGCGCGGTGATGAGTATGGTCGGTGACTTGGCGGCATCTGCCATCAAGAGGAACCATAACATCAAGGATTATGGCAAACTGATCCCCGGACATGGTGGGATCATGGACCGGTTTGACAGCATGACGGTGACAGCACCGATGACGTATTTTCTTGCCATTCTGATGATTGGACTGCGTTAGTCCCAAAGGTAAGATACAAGGAGCATAGCACTATGAAAAAAATAGCAATTCTGGGGTCTACCGGCTCCATCGGAACCCAGACTCTGGAAGTCGTTCGCAATAATCCGGAATTGCAGGTGGCAGCACTGGCTGCCGGAAAAAGCGTAGAACAGATGGAACAGCAGATCAGAGAATTCCATCCTCTGATCGCAGGCATGTGGAGTGAGGAAGCGGCAGCAGACCTTCGGAGCCGTGTGGCGGATTTACCTGTGAAAGTCGTCAGTGGCATGGATGGTCTGTTGGAGATCGCAACAATGCCGCAGTCCCAGGTATTAGTGACGGCGATTGTGGGAATGATTGGTATCAGACCGACGATCGCGGCCATTGAAGCAGGGAAAGATATTGCCCTGGCTAACAAGGAGACGCTGGTAACGGCAGGTCATATCATTATGCCGTTAGCGGCGAAAATGGGTGTGAAGATTCTGCCGGTGGACAGTGAACATAGCGCGATTTTCCAGTCACTGAACGGAGAACCGGCCGGAAGGATTGAGAAGATTCTGCTTACAGCATCTGGTGGTCCGTTCCGCGGCAGGACCAGAGAGCAGTTGCAAAATATTCAGGTGGAGGATGCTTTGAAGCATCCCAACTGGTCCATGGGACGGAAGATCACCATTGATTCTTCCACTCTGGTGAACAAAGGCCTGGAAGTCATGGAAGTAAAGTGGCTGTTCGGTGTGGATCTGGACCAGATCCAGGTCATTGTGCATCCCCAGAGCATTATCCATTCCGCAGTACAGTATGTGGACGGAGCGGTGATCGCACAGTTGGGAACTCCGGATATGAAACTGCCGATCCAGTATGCGCTGTTTTATCCGGATCGGCGTCCAATGCCGGGGAAACGTCTGGACTTCTATGAACTGGCACAGATCACATTTGAAAAGCCGGATATGGAGACATTCTTTGGCCTGAAGCTGGCTTATGATGCACAGCGCATCGGCGGCAGTATGCCTACGGTGTATAATGCAGCCAACGAGAAAGCAGTAGGACTGTTCTTAGACCGTAAGATCGCTTATCTTCAGATCCCGGAGCTGATCCGTGAGGCCATGGAGCAGCATAAGGTGATCGAGAATCCGAATGTGGAGGAGATTCTGGAGACAGAGGCATCTGTCTATGATTTTATTGAAAAAGTGTATTCTGAGAGGCAATAAATGGTTACTTTGATCTTGTTTGTATTGATCTTTGGGGTGGTGGTAATCTCACATGAATTCGGACATTTTCTGCTGGCGAAGGCCAATGGAATTCATGTGATAGAATTTTCCGTGGGTATGGGCCCGAATCTGTTTTCTTTCCAGAAAGGAGACACGAAATATTCCCTGAAGCTTCTTCCCATCGGCGGAGCCTGTATGTTTGAGGGGGAAGACGGTCTGAATGAGAAGGAGGACGGTGAAGATCACAGCGGATCTTTCCTGAACGCCAATGTGTGGGCGAGGATTTCCACCGTGTTGGCAGGACCGATATTTAACTTTATTCTGGGCTTTATCATTGCCTTTATTATGGTGAATCTGATTGTGATCCGTGATCCGGTAGCCACGGAGATCGTGGATGGCGGCGCCGCACAGGAAGCGGGACTGGAGGCCGGAGACAGGATACTTTCCTTAAATGGCAGTAAAATACACCTGTATGAAGAAATACAGTTATTTACTCTGACTTACCGTGGCGGAGAAGTAGCGGTGGAATATGAAAGGGATGGTGTAAAGGGAACTACAACGCTGACACCGAAGTACGATGAGAGCGAAGGCCGCTATCTGATCGGCATCAGTAATGCGGATTTCGTAGAACTGTCCGGATTGGACAGCTTCCGGTATTCCTGGTATGAGATGCGCTACTGCGTGAACATGACCTGGAAGAGTCTGGCGATGCTGGTGCAGGGGCAGGTCTCCAGGCAGGATGTGGCAGGCCCTGTAGGCATCGCGGTAAATGTTGTTGGCAAGACCTACGAAAGTACCAAGGATTACGGCTGGCAGAATGTACTGGTGAATATGTTGAACATCACCCTGATGCTTACTGTTAACTTGGGAATTCTGAATCTTCTGCCGATCCCCGCGCTGGACGGCGGCCGACTGGTATTCCTGATCTGGGAAGCCATCACACACAAGCCGGTGCCTCCCGAAAAAGAAGGCATGGTACACTTTATTGGACTGATGTTCTTCATGGTACTGATGGTGTTCCTGTTATTTAATGATCTGGTTAATATCTTTGGATAAGCCGGATAATTCAAGACGTTCAATAAGTAAGATCCGTTGACAAAGGGCATACCGCATGGTATGCTCTTTTTATATTTGTGCAGGGCACATTTCTTTGAAAAATTTCATGCCGATCGGCAAAAATTTCCTGATGTAGCAATGTAACACTGAAGTAAGAAACAGTACGGACAAAACAGAATAAAAAAGGAGGAATGCGTATGGAGCATGTGACAGCCTGTTATTGGCAAAAGGAAACACCTGCAGAGCTGTTTTTATCTTTGCAGCAACGAAAATACCGTAGGCTGGGGATTTCCGTGGTATGCGCCTGTATCTCGGACAACGGGGAACTGGTAAGAAGTCTGCAAAACAAAATGGAGGAGGAACTGGAAGGAGAGAATGTCTGGAGGCCGTTTCGGGAAGAAATATTGCAGGAGAAATGGATGGACATTATAAGGCAGCAAAAGCAGGATGACAGTTATGCGGGAATCTTATGCGTGGGGAGCAGAGTATTGTTTTTCAGTCACGGGAGAATGCGGATCTGTGGATGTTTTCAGAGATTCGGCAGGACACAATGGAGGACGATGCAGGAATCCTGCATGGCGGGAGAAGTGGAACCGGGGACGGCCATGTTGATGGCGGACAATGGGTTCCTGAATTTCTGTGAAGAGGAACTGACAGCATGTCTGCAACCGCAGATTGCAGGAAGACCGGATGCACGGGAACGCGTGGAAGGCGCTGCAAGACGGCTGAAGGAACTGGGAGAAAAGGCGGAGAGACACGGAGGAACACACATGGGAGCGGTGTGGATCCTGCCGGTTATGGGAGGAAAAGGATGGAGCAGAGAATAACAGAAAATATGGGCAGATCATTAAATGAACGTGGCTATCGGGATCCGGTATTTGTGGGCAAGGGGAGTTTCGCAAAGGTTTACCGCGTCCGGGACGAAAAAAGGGACTTTCAGGCATGTAAGATATCGAAAGTTACAGAACAGTGGGAACAGGAGTGTCGTAACAGCAGAGAGATCTGTCATCCTCTGTTTCCGGCCTACAGAGAACACTGGACAGACGGGGAATGGGGGTATCTGGTCATGGAATTCTGGGATGGCTGTGACTTGCGGAAAATGCTGGACAGGAGGGGGAGACTGTCACCGGGACAGGCGGCCCGGATAGCTTTGCAGATTACAGAGGGATTGCAATATCTGCATGAACGGCCGCATCCGTTTCTCTACCGGGATCTGAAGCCGGAAAATATCCGCATCCGCGTGGATGGCAGAGCGGGGATTCTGGATCTGGGATGTCTGTGGAACCGGGAGCAGGACTGGTCGGGAGCGGGAAACCGAAGCTTCAGCGCTCCGGAGCAGTTCGTGCCGGGGGAGATTCCCGGGGAAGAGAGTGATGTCTATGCAGTGGGCAGACTGCTGGCAGTTATGTTGGGAGATGACACAGACGGTACAGTCAGACAATCTGGGGGAATAAGGAGGCGTAATGCGGAAAAACGTTGCGGACGAAAAGAGCAAAGACAGGAAAAATGGCTTCGCAAAGTGATCGCCATGGCAACCTGTGAAGAGCGTAAGGATCGTATCCCGGAGATCAAAATGCTGCGTACTCTTTTGATGGTGACGGATGATTCCGGGAGGGAGAGGAAACGTGCATGTAGGGCAGCTGATTTTTACTATGTCCGGAAGTTGTACTGCCCATAGTTGTACGTTCCGTGCTCGAACACAATCAAGAAATTTTCAAAAAAGTGCTTGCTGTTTTGGAGAGAAATGAGTATACTGTAACTAAAGGTTCAAAGAAGCGTATGAGGACCGGAAGCAATTAAATTTACATAGCAAAAAGGAGAAGAGTTATGCGTTTTTTTATTGACACTGCAAAAGTAGAAGACATTAAGAAAGCAAATGACATGGGGGTTATTTGCGGAGTAACTACCAATCCCTCCCTGATCGCAAAAGAGGGCAGAGATTTCGTAGAAGTGATCAAAGAGATTGCATCCATCGTGGACGGACCTATCAGCGGTGAGGTAAAGGCTACTACCGTAGATGCAGAGGGTATGATCAAAGAAGGAAGAGAGATTGCAGCGATCCATCCGAATATGGTCGTTAAGATCCCTATGACTGTAGAAGGTTTAAAAGCATGTAAGGTATTAAGCTCTGAGGGAATCAAGACCAATGTGACCCTGATCTTCTCTGCGAACCAGGCTCTGTTGGCTGCCCGCGCAGGTGCTACCTATGTATCTCCTTTCCTGGGCAGACTGGATGATATCAGCACCAGAGGTGTAGATCTGATCCGTGATATCGCTGATATTTTCGCAGTGACCGATCTGGATACCCAGATCATCGCAGCAAGCGTGCGTAATCCCATCCATGTAACCGATTGTGCACTGGCAGGTGCGGATATTGCTACCGTTCCTTACTCCGTTATCGAGCAGATGGTAAAGCATCCTCTGACTGATGCCGGTATCGCCAAGTTCCAGGCAGATTATAAGGCAGTCTTTGGTGAATAGTCTGTCAATGCATAGGCGGGACGACTGCTTGCAGTCAGGAACGCCTATGCATTAGACGGACAAACAGACATGAGCAAGTAGGGCGACAGCCCGGAATGCGAATGGCTGTAGCGGTTCGAGAGTGCGAAGCACGAAGAAGCGCGTGATTCACCAAAGAAGACGCACCGTGAGCAAGTAGGGCGACAGCCCGGAATGCGAATGTCTGTAGCGGTTCGAGAGTGCGAAGCACGGAGAAGCGCGTGATTCACCAAAGAAGACGCACCGTGAGCAAGTAGGGCGACAGCCCGGAATGCGAATGTCTGTAGCGG
>NZ_JAOQJO010000011.1:39276-67535 GCF_025567015.1 Waltera acetigignens
TCGAGAGTGCGAAGCACGGAGAAGCGCGTGATTCACCAAAGATACTGACACAGTAAGAAGCTGTACAGAGAATATCTCTGTACAGCTTCTTTTGGGTTCTGTCGATTCCGGCAGAGCTTATTTCATCTGCTCTTCCTGCTTCTTGATCATACGACGGACCATCTCACCGCCGATGCTTCCTGCTTCCTTAGAAGTAAGGTCGCCGTTGTAACCCTCTTTCAGGTTAACACCCAGCTCAGATGCTACCTCAGTCTTGAAACGGTCCATTGCAGCCTTTGCTTCGGGAACTTCTACTCTATTGGTTTTACTTGCCATTTCGTTCACCTCCGTTTGGATTTGGGTTTTCTTGTTTCAGATAAGCGCTTTTTGTGATCACTTATCTTGGTATTAGTATGAGCATCGGCTTTTTTTTCATGCTGGTAAGTTTTTCATTTTTATGTTACACTCAAACAGCAACGAAGGATACGGAGACCGGAAAGCGTGACCAACGATCCACTGACCGGAATCCCACAGAAGTGACTGACCTTTGAAGCTACGTCGTAACTGCGGAAGCTGAGAAGAGAAGGTGTTTTTTTGTTGTCAAAATGTAACTATTCAGAACCCCTTCGAATAAGAAGGCTGATACTTCATGCTTGCATGCAAGTAGCAGTTTTCTTATTCGCAAGGTGACTTGAATAGAGTCACTGCCCCGTACATGAGCAAAATTAGCTGCCTTGCAGCGAGAAAGCACGATTTATCGTGCGGTTTTGCGAATGCTGGGGTGGGCTGAATAGTTACATTGTAACTATTTTATGATGCCAGGGTCAAAAGGTCTAAGCCCACATGAGCTTGCTCATAGGTGGGTGAAAGACCTTAGGACCCGCCCCGATATGAGCATAAAAGTGGGATGATAATCCCACGATATGCGAATATTGGGTAGGGTGCTATGTGCCAGTGGCACATGTCTAGCACGGACCGAAGCGGAGCGGAGACGTGGGAGTGCGTAGCACGGAACAATCCGTAGGCATCAAAGTCGGGGGCTTTTGACCCCGACATCATTTTATGACAGAAAGGCGAAAAAACAATGAAAAAGAAAACAAAAATCACAAAAACTCTGGCACTTGCATTGACTCTTGGACTGTTGTGCAGCGGTCTTGCCGGATGCGGACAGGCACAGAGTGTGGAAACAGTGTCGGAAGATCTGGCAGAGGAGAGCGTACAGCCCACTGAAACGGTGGAGAGTACGGAAACCGTTGCAGAAGGCACAGAAGCCACAGCAGAAAATACGGAGACCGCGGATGGCACGCTGGTACGTGTGGCATCCTTAAAGGGACCGACCTCATTAGGACTTTTATTTTTAATGAATAAAGCAGACAAGGGTGAGACTGCCAATACCTATGAATTCCAGATGGCTACTGGTGCAGATGAGATCCTGCCGCTGATGGTAAAGGGAGATCTGGACATTGCACTGGTACCCGCCAATGTGGCAAGCGTTCTCTATCATAAGACACAGGGCGGTGTGGAAGTCATTGATATCAATACTCTGGGTGTACTTTATATGGTATCCGGAGAAGACGGTCTGACAAACTTTACCGATCTAAAGGGTAAGACCATTTATCTGACTGGAAAAGGAACCACACCGGACTATGTATTGCAGTACCTGCTGACAGCAAATGGTATGTCTGCGGATGACGTGATACTGGAGTATAAATCCGAAGCAACAGAGGTGGCATCTGTACTGGCAGAAGATCCCACAGCCATCGGCCTGTTGCCCCAGCCGTTTGTTACCGCAGCCTGCATGCAGAATGATGCACTGAAGGTGATCTTCGATTTAAACGAAGAGTGGAATAAGGTACAGGGAGAGGACGGCAGCAGCATGGTCACCGGTGTAACGGTGGTTCGCAAGGAATTCCTCGAGGAGAACGAAGAAGCAGTGAAATCCTTTATGGAAGATCATAAGGCAAGTGCGGAAGACATCAATGCAGACCCTGCCACCGGTGCTGCACTGGCAGTGGAAGCCCAGATCGTAGCCAAAGAGCCCATTGCTCAGAAAGCAATTCCGAACTGCAACATTACCTATATTGACAAAGCTGAAATGAAGCAGGCACTTTCCGGATACCTTGACGTACTGTTCCACCAGGATTCCCTGTCCATAGGTGGCGGACTTCCGGAATCCGATTTCTATTATGATGCAGAATAAGGGTAAAATATACGTTAAAAAATTTATAATACTGTTGTTCTGGCTGGGAGTATGGCAGATTCTGGCAATGTGTGTGGACAATTTCCTGCTGGTGGTGACACCTTTGCAGGCATTGCGGGCACTGCTTACTCTGGCCGGGCAGGTGGAGTTCTGGCGGAGTGCCTTTGATTCGCTGTGGCGGATCGCCTTCGGCTTTTTGCTGGGGGCGGTATTGGCACTTCTTCTGGCGGCCATCAGCTACCGTTATCCGCTGGCGGAAGAAGTCCTGCGTCCTTTCATGGTATTCTGCAAGGCAGTACCGGTAGCGGTATTTGCAGTGCTTTTGCTGATCTGGTGGGGTTCTTCCATGCTGGCGGTGGCTATCTGTTTTCTGGTAGTATTTCCGAATATTTACCTGAATACGCTGGAAGGACTAAAGAGCGCGGACAGAGGGCTGTTAGAGATGGCGGAGGTATTCCGCCTTCCCCTTGGTACTCAGTTCTTCTACATTTACCGTCCGGCGTTAAAGCCTTTTTTGCTCAGCGCGTTTCAGCTATCTCTGGGAATGTGCTGGAAGTCCGGAGTGGCGGCGGAAGTGATTGGCACTCCCAGTCATTCCATCGGTGGAGCACTGTATCTGGCGAAGATTTATCTGGATACGGCGGATCTGTTTGCCTGGACAGCGGTGATCGTAGTACTCAGTGTATTTTTTGAAAAAATAATATTCTACGGGATTGAAGCCTTTTTCCGGTGGGAGCCTGCCTGTAAGGATCCCTCCATGCCACAGAAAATCGCTGGCAGAGAACAGCGCACCCTGTGTGTAAGGAATCTTGGAAAAAGTTTTCACAATCAATGGATCTTCCGACATGTGGATCACGAATTTCACAGCGGGGAACCGTATGTACTGGATAACCCTTCCGGCAGTGGCAAGACCACTTTTTTCCGGTGTCTGTGCGGACTGGAGCGGCCGGAGGAGGGAGAAGTGTCGGAAATGGATGCTTTTGCCATGCAATTCCAGGAGGATCGTTTGTGTGAAGACTGTAGTGCCGTGAAAAATCTGGAAATGATCCTGGGAGATGCTTCACAGGCGAGAACGGCATTGACGCAGTTGTTGCCGGAAGAAGCGTTGGATCAGCCCTGCCACGAACTATCGGGAGGCATGAAACGGAGAGTGTCTCTGGTACGGGCCATGGAGGCGGGAGCGCAGTGTGTTCTGCTGGATGAGCCTTTTACCGGACTGGATGAAGAAAACCGCAAAAAGGCCGAAGATTATATCCGGAGGAAGACGAGAGGCCGGATCGTGATGATAGCTACTCATATCAGAACCGGAGAAGAATTTTCGGAAATGACGCAGATGCAGATATAGAAACCACAGGAGGAAGACCGATATGGAAAAAGGTACGGAAAATACAAGAGTGACCCTGATCGGCATTATTGTGGAGGATCCGGAGGCGGCGATAAGGATCAACGGACTTTTACACGAATATGGGGAATATATCATCGGCAGAATGGGGATACCTTATCATGAAAAGCAGATGAACATCATCAGTGTGGTCATGGATGCCCCCCAGGAAAAAGTCAGTGCCTTGTCGGGGAAGCTGGGAATGATCCCCGGAGTCAGCACGAAGTGTCTGTATGCCCCGGACGCGCAAAAAGCCCCAAAATAAAAAGGTTGTCAATTCCTCCAACTTATGCTATAATTGCAAAATGACTGCGACTGGATACAGACCCGCAAGGGTATAAAGGAGGAAATGTTATAATGAGTTTACAGGTTGAAAAGTTAGAGAAAAACATGGCCAAGCTGACCATCGAAGTATCTGCTGAAGAACTGGAGAAGGCAATCGAAGGTGCTTACCAGAAGAATAAGAACAAGATCAGCATTCCCGGTTTCCGTAAGGGCAAAGCTCCCCGTAAGATGATCGAGCAGATGTACGGCAAGTCCGTATTCTATGAGGATGCAGCAAACGCACTGATTCCCGATGCTTACGATAAGGCTCTGGAAGAGTGTGAGGAGCAGATCGTATCTTCTCCGAAGATCGATGTGACCCAGTTAGAGGCCGGCAAGCCTTTCATCTTTACCGCAGAGGTTGCTCTGAAGCCTGAAGTTACTCTTGGCAAATACAAGGGTGTGAAGGTTGACAAGATCGACGTTAAGGTAAGCGATGAGGATATCGATGCTGAGATCAATAGAGAGCGTGAGAGCAATGCCAGAACCATCAGCGTGGAAGACCGTGCTGTTAAGGACGGCGATATGACCGTTATCGATTTCGAAGGTTTTGTAGACGGTGTTGCATTTGAGGGCGGCAAGGGTGAGAACTATCCCCTGACCATCGGTTCCGGTTCCTTCATTCCCGGTTTTGAAGAGGCACTGGTTGGTGCTGAACTGAACAAGGAGACCGAAGTAAACGTAACCTTCCCTGAGGATTATCATGCAACCGAGCTGGCAGGCAAGCCTGCAGTATTCAAGTGCACCGTTAAGGAGATCAAGGAGAAGCAGCTTCCTGATCTGGATGACGAGTTCGCAAGCGAGGTATCCGATTTCGATACTATGGCTGAGTATAGAGAAGATGTACAGAAGAAGCTGACTTCCAAGAAGGAAGAGGAAGCTAAGATTGCCAAGGAAGAGGCAGTTCTGGATGCAGTGATCGCAGACGCTCAGATGGAGATCCCCGATGCTATGTTAGAGACCCAGCAGAGACAGCTGTTAGAGAACTTTGCACAGAGAATCCAGGCACAGGGAATCACTCTGGAGCAGTACATGCAGTTCACCGGTCTGACCGCTCAGACCATGATGGAGCAGCTGAAGCCCGAAGCACTGAAGAGAATCCAGTCCCGTCTGGTTCTGGAAGCTGTAGCAGCTGCTGAGAAGATGGAAGCTACCGAGGAAGACTTCGAAGCTGAAGTTAAGAGCATGGCAGAAGCTTACCAGATGGAAGCTGACAAGGTAAAAGAGCTTCTGGGTGAGCAGGGCGCTAAGCAGGTGAAGGAAGATATCTGCGTAAGAAAGGCAGCTGATTTCATCGTAGACAACGCTAAGGAAGCAAAGGCTGCAGCCAAGAAGACCACCAAGAAGGAAAAGGCAGCAGAAGAGAAGCCCGAAGAAGCATAATATATGCTTTAAGATACGATAGAAAGAGAAAGCGGATTCCCACATCCGCAGGGAGGTGGGGATACGCTTTCTTTTAAATTTTTATTAAATCTTCGGAATCTCGTTGAAAAAGCCTGATAAGTAGGATACGATAGTAATATTAATCAGAAGCAATGGAGGTTTTAGAATATGAGTTTAGTACCTTACGTCATTGAACAGACCAGCAAAGGTGAGCGGTCTTATGATATTTATTCCAGACTGTTGAAGGACAGAATCATTTTTCTGGGAGAGGAAGTCAATGAGACTTCTGCCAGCATCATTGTAGCACAGCTGCTGTTCCTGGAAGCAGAGGATCCGGATAAGGATATCCATTTGTATATCAACAGCCCGGGCGGAAGCGTTACTGCAGGTATGGCAATTTATGATACCATGAAATATATCAAGTGCGATGTGTCCACCGTATGTATTGGTATGGCAGCCAGCATGGGAGCTTTCCTTTTAGCAGGCGGTGCCAAGGGCAAGCGTTTTGCACTGCCCAATGCAGAAATTATGATTCATCAGCCACTGGGTGGAACACAGGGTCAGGCTACCGAGATTGAGATCGCAGCAAAGCATATTCTTCGTACCAAGGAGAAGTTGAACCGTATGCTGGCTGAGAACACCGGCAAGGATTATGAGACCATCTGCGCAGACACCGAGAGAGATAACTGGAAAAGCGCTGAGGAAGCTTGTGAGTATGGTCTGATCGATAAGGTGATCACCTTCCACGAGGCATAGTGTAAAAAATATGCTTGATAGCATATTTTTTACACAGCTATTTGTGCCGCATACGGCACAAAGTAGCTTTTATCGCAGAGCCAAATCTGAAATTTGGCTCGCGTTTCCTACGACGCAAAAGCGGCGTCTTCGGAAGGAGATAAAATAACAGGAGTATAATAATGGCAGGAAAAAATTCCGGAAATGACATCAGATGTTCATTTTGTAACAAGACCCAGAGTCAGGTCCGCAAGCTGATCGCGGGACCTGCCGGGGTATATATCTGTGATGAGTGCGTAGACATCTGCGCAGACATCCTGGAGGAAGAACTGGAAGATGAAGAAGTGGAAGAGACTGCGAGTCCCGACATTAACCTTCTGAAACCCAAGGAGATCAAGAACTTCCTGGATGAATACGTCATCGGACAGGAGGAGGCCAAAAAAGTCCTCTCCGTTGCGGTGTACAATCATTACAAAAGAGTAACGGCTCCCAAGGATCTGAATGATGTGGAGCTGCAAAAGAGTAATATTATCATGGTAGGCCCTACCGGTTCCGGTAAGACTTACCTGGCCCAGACACTGGCCAAGATCATCAATGTACCGTTTGCCATAGCGGATGCCACCACACTGACCGAAGCGGGTTATGTAGGTGAGGATGTGGAGAACATCCTGTTAAAGCTGATCCAGGCGGCAGATTATGATGTAGAGCGTGCACAGTACGGTATCGTATATATTGACGAGATCGATAAGATCACGAAAAAGAGCGAGAATGTATCCATTACCCGTGATGTATCCGGAGAAGGTGTACAGCAGGCTCTGTTAAAAATCATCGAGGGTACTGTGGCAAGCGTACCTCCCCAGGGAGGCAGAAAGCATCCTCATCAGGAGCTGATTCAGATCGATACCACCAACATTCTGTTTATCTGCGGCGGTGCTTTCGATGGACTGGAGAAGATCGTAGAGTCCAGACTGGATCGTAAGGCCATCGGTTTCAATACGGAGCTGGGCAGAAGAGAGGATAAGGATATCAGCGAACTGCTGCAGGAAGTAACTCCTCATGATCTGGTGAAGTTCGGTCTGATCCCCGAGTTCGTAGGACGTGTGCCTATCTGTGTCTCCTTAAGAGGACTGGACAGAGAAGCACTGATCCGTATTCTTCAAGAGCCGAAGAACGCTCTGGTAAAACAGTACCAGAAGCTGTTCCAGATGGATAACGTAGAATTGAGTTTTGAGCAGGATGCCATCGAGGCTATTGCTGACAAGGCACTGGAACGCAAGACCGGAGCCAGAGGCTTACGCTCCATTATGGAATCCGTAATGATGGATACCATGTATGAAATTCCTTCGGATGACACCATCGAAGAATGTGTTGTCACCAAGGCGGCAGTGGATGGAGAGAGCGAGCCCCTCACCATACATGATGAATCTCTGAAAAAGGCAAAATAATCCGGGCGCTGCCTTGTGGTCACACAGGGCAGCGTTTTGTGCAAAAAAGTACAAACCTAAGATGCG
Source organism: Waltera acetigignens (assembly GCF_025567015.1). Taxonomy (NCBI): domain Bacteria; kingdom Bacillati; phylum Bacillota; class Clostridia; order Lachnospirales; family Lachnospiraceae; genus Waltera; species Waltera acetigignens. The sequence goes on from NZ_JAOQJO010000011.1 coordinate 46,790, forward strand.
CAAAAGCAGCGCAGGAATGGAGTTTTTATGATCATAAAGAATGTAAGTCTGGAAACGGTCTGTGGTATTACCAGCAAGCTTCCGGAAAATATACATCCCGAAGTGGCATTCGCCGGGAAAAGTAATGTCGGCAAATCCTCTCTGATCAACGGATTGATGAACCGTAAGTCTCTGGCCAGGACCAGTTCCCAGCCGGGCAAGACACAGACCATCAATTATTACAACATTAACGATGAAATCTACTTTGTAGATCTGCCTGGCTACGGCTATGCACAGGCCAATGAGCATGTGAAAGCCCAGTGGGGTAAGATGATCGAAGATTATCTGCATAAATCCAAACAGCTGAAGCTGGTATTTCTGCTGATCGATATCCGGCATGCTCCCTCAGAGAACGACCGGATCATGTATGACTGGATCCGTCGCAATGGCTACGATCCCATCATCATTGCCACCAAGCTGGACAAGATCAACCGCAGTCAGATACAGAAGCAGGTGAAGCTGATCCGCACCACCTTGCAGGCCGGAGCGGATACACAGATCGTACCTTATTCCGCACAGACGAAACAGGGAAGGGAAGAAATCTACGAGATCCTGGACGGTATCTTGGCTGCAGAGGATCCTGCACAGGAATAGACCGTAGGAATGGTGAATGAGTGTAGAGACATAATGCGTGAGAGAGTGAGAGTATATGAAGAAATATTGTAAAGCCTTAGTGAATCTGGGTGTGGCATTTATTATATTGCTGTTGATCGTTTTCCTGGTGCCGAAGCTGTTAGTATTCTTTGCACCGTTTGTAGCAGGCTGGATCATAGCGTTGATCGCCAGTCCCCTGGTGCGTTTTTTTGAGGAAAAGGTAAAGATCAAGCGAAAAGCGGGAAGTGCATTTGTCATTGTGGCGGTCATCGCACTGGTGATATTGATCCTCTATCTGGTAGGGGCGAAGTTAACCGATGAGATCATGGGATTGATCGGTGCACTGCCGGATATCTGGGACAGTGCGGAGAATGATTTTGCCGATATCGGGCAGAACCTGAGCGTTATCTATAACCGTTTTCCCGTGGATGTACAGCAGAGCATCATGGATGTCATCAATCAGATCGGAAGCTATGTGGGAGATCTGCTGGGGAAGATCGGCACCCCTACGATCAATGCCGTGGGCAATTTTGCCAAGCAGGTTCCTTCGATCCTGATCGGACTGATCATGGCACTGCTTTCTTCCTATTTCTTCGTAGCGGAGAGAGACCAGCTAGCAACATGGTTCCGTAATCATACACCGGCGGAAGTACTGTCCTGGTATTATATGCTGAAGCGCGGACTGGTCAAAGCAGTAGGCGGATATCTTAAGGCACAGCTTAAGATCGAAGTGTGGATGTATCTGTTATTAGTCATCGGATTTGCTATTCTGCAGGTAGATTATGCGTTGTTGATCGCACTGGGAATCGCATTTCTGGATTTCCTGCCTTTTTTTGGAACCGGAACTGTTATGGTCCCCTGGGCAATTATCAAAATCTTAAGTTCTGATTATAAAATGGCCATAGGACTGCTGATCATCTGGGGCATCGGACAGCTGGCGCGTCAGCTGATCCAGCCGAAGATCGTGGGAGATTCCGTGGGAATGCCGCCTCTGCCGACCCTGTTCCTCCTGTACATAGGATATAAGCTGGGCGGTGTCGTAGGAATGATCGTGGCAGTGCCCATTGGTCTGATCGCTCTGACCATGTATCAGGAGGGCGCTTTACAGACGACTAAGGACAGCGTGAAGATTCTGACAGCCGGGATCAATCATTTCCGTAGACTGAAGTCGGAGGATATGGATGAAGTGCGGCAGATGCAGGAGAGAGACCGGAGGCTGAGCGAGGAACTGGCCAGACAGGCAGCAGAGGAAGAGGCTCAAAAAGAAGCCCAAAAGGAAGCTCGAAAAGAAGCTCAAAAAGAAGCTTCTGCGAAAAAACAGAAAGAAAAGAAATCATGAGAAATATCAGACTACGACTGCAATATGAAGGAACCAGATATCAGGGATGGCAGAAACAGACATCCACAGACAATACGATTCAGGGAAAAATGGAAGTTCTTTTGACGAAAATGTGCGGGGAGCCTGTGGAGATCGCAGCCAGCGGCAGAACGGATGCAGGAGTGCATGCGTTGGGACAGGTGGCGAATTTCCATACGGAATCTGACATGAGTACAGAAGAGATCATGGCCTATTGTAACCGGTATCTGCCAGAGGACATTGCGGTGGTGGAGGTGTCGGAGGCGGCACCGAGATTTCACAGCAGGCTGAATGCCACAGGGAAAAGATACCGCTACCGCATCATCAACAGTCAGGTTCCCAATGTATTCTGGCGGCGCTATGCACTGGAAGAACCGGAAAACCTGAATCTGGATGCCATGCGGGAAGCAGCGGAACTTTTGCTGGGGGAACATGATTTCAAGGCATTTACTTCTGCCAAAAAGAGTAAGAAATCCACGATCCGCAGAATCGATGAAATCCGGATCGAACAGATTGAAGACCGGATAGAATTTGTATTTACGGGTAACGGATTTTTGCATCATATGATCCGTATTCTCATGGGAACCCTCCTCGAGGTCGGAAAGGGAATCCGGACACCGGAGAGTGTGACGGATGTACTGGAGTCTGGAGACAGAGCGAAAGCGGGAGCGCTGGTACCGGCCAAAGGACTGGTACTGGAAGAAGTTTTTTACACCTGAAAAATAAAAATACTGCAACTTTTTGCCCTACAATTGCGTCTATGTAGTTGTAGGGTTTCGTTTTGCCATGAAATCGTAAATAAGCTGCGTGAGTGCTTGCACGCAAAGCAGTGTATTTACGATTCCATGAGCGAAGCGTCTTATTCATGAAATAAAAGATGAGCCGCGGTAGCGGCGTCGGCTGCGAAGCAGACGCTTTTATGAATGGATAAGAGCAAAACGAAATGTTTATAGAATTTTAATAATTATGTTGCAGAAAATATGCATTGACAGGATACGATAAACGTAGATAAGGCGGAGGGGTCTTTTCCGATACGAAAGGTGTAAGGTGTGGAGCATGGAAAAAAGGGTTGCAGTATACAATAATAATACGGGTGTGATAGAGACAATGAGTTCCCTTCTCGCAGGAGAAGGCTTAAAAATGGTGGCAGTGACGGGGAGAGCACAGTTACAAGAATTACTGCGTGCACAGGAGATCCAGCTTCTGCTGCTGGATGTGGAACTGGATGGCAAAGGTTGGGGAGAGGGGATTGAGATGATTCATGATATCCGGAATATGACCACGATCCCCATTATCATCATTTCCGCACAGGATGCGGAGACTGCCAAGATCATGGCACTGAATGCCGGGGCAGATGATTATGTGACAGTGGGATATAATCCGCTGGAGCTGTTAGCCAGAGTGAAATCCCAGCTTCGCAGATATACACAGCTGGTCAATCTGTGCGAAAGTATTGATAGTATTTACCGCGTGGATGGACTGGAGATCAACGACAGGAACCGCACAGTGACGGTAGAGGGACGGGAAGTGAAGATGACTCCCATCGAGTATAAGATTTTAAGGCTCCTAGTGCAGGAGCGCGGCAAGGTACTGTCCATCAGCCAGATCTACGAATCCATCTGGCATATGCAGGCTATCGGAGCGGATAATACTATTGCGGTGCATATCCGCCACATCCGTGAGAAGATCGAGAGCAATCCCAAGGAGCCCAGATACCTGAAGGTGGTATGGGGAACCGGATATAAGGTAGGATGAAAAAAGATTGTTAATAAGTGTGTCCTCTGCGTCAGCAGGGGACATTTTTGTAGGAGTCTGACAAATGGGTTGCTTGACAAAGCAGAACAAATACATTATTGTACTAATTAAATAATACAAAAACCGAGGATGGAATATAAGGATGCAGACAGAAGTAATATCGGAAGGGAAAATACAGGAAAAACGTGGAATCAGCAGTGCAGTGCTGAAAAATATCGCGGTAGTGACTATGTTGATCGATCACATCGGGGCTGTGATTGTGACAAGGCTGTTGATCCGGAACGGGCTGTATGAAGCTATGGCGAATCAGGAGGCCTATACTGCCTGGATGGGGCAGAACGGCCGAATGTACGGCATCTACATGGCAATGCGTATCATCGGCAGATTTGCGTTCCCCATTTACTGTTTTTTACTGGTAGAGGGATTTCAAAAGACCCACAATGTGAAAAAGTATCTGGGCAGGATGTTTTTATTTGCACTGATTTCAGAGGTACCCTTTGATCTGGCATTCAGCGGCAAGGCATGGTATCCGGCATATCAAAATGTATTTTTTACATTGTTATTGGGGCTGCTGGTGATCGCGGGACTTCATCTGGTGGAACAGCATTTTGTGGGTACAACGGTTGGAAAAACGATTCTGCGCGTGGGACTGAATGCCGTTATTATTCTGACAGGATGTGTACTGGGCTTGGTTCTTAAGACGGATTATGATTTTAAGGGGATTTTGGCAATCACTGTACTTTATCTGTTCCGTAACCGAAAGAAAGCACAGATGTGGGCCGGTGTCATCATTTTTTTATTGATGGACAGCCTGGAGATGTTTGCAGCACTTTCCTTTATTCTGATCTGGTTCTACAACGGAACGAGAGGGCGGCAGAATAAATATTTCTTTTACTTATTCTATCCTGCGCATCTGCTGCTCTTGTGGCTGGTATGTGTGGCAATGGGAATTGCGGGAATTCCTGCAATCTGACGAACCGCAGGATGCTCTGTAAATAGTAAAGTGGAAGACGGGGAAGACAGTGACATGGAGGATATGGCGTATATGGAAGAGAAAAAATGGGAGACAGGGGACAGCGAAGAGTTGATCCGTGTACAGGAGATCAGCAAGACATTTCATCTGTCTGCAAAACAACGAAAAATGGAGCACAGTGCATCGAAGACCAAAACAGCGGTGGATCAAGTGAGCTTTTGCGTAAAAAGGGGGGAAGTGTTCGGACTTTTGGGACCTAACGGTGCCGGTAAGACCACAACGCTTCGGATGCTGGCAACGCTGATCCGGCCGGACAGCGGGGATGCGGTGTTATCCGGCAGCAGCGTAGTGACACAGCCGGAGGAGGTACGGCGCAAGATCGGCTTCCTTACCAGTGAACTGAAGCTGGAGGATTTTTTTACCCCGGATTATCTGTATGACTTTTTCTCTGAATTGTACGGTATTCCGACAGACAGACGGGACGCCAGAAAACGCATGCTGTTTGCACGGTTCGGCATTCAGGAGTTTGCACAGGTGCGCGTCAGGGATTTGTCCACGGGAATGAAGCAGAAGGTATCCCTGGTGATCTCACTGGTGCAGGATCCGGAGATCATAATTTTCGATGAGCCCACCAATGGGCTGGATATTCTCACAGCGAAGGTGGTGACGGATTTCCTGCTGGATCTGAGGGAGCAGGGGAAGACCATCATTGTATCCACCCATATCTTTAGTCTGGTGGAGAAGATCTGTGACCGTGTGGGGATTATTATTAATGGGCAGATGACGGTTTGTGAAAATCTGCAGACACTCTGTGGAGAGAAGAGTCTGGAGGATCGTTTTTTTGAGATCTATGAAGCGGTAAGTGGGGAGGAAACGGACCATGACAAATAATACGATCACAGTAATGAAAAAAGAGCTGGCCAGATTTTTCGGAGACAGAAGACTGGTGATCACCACACTGCTGCTTCCCGGAATTATGATTTATGTGGTGTACAGCTTTTTGGGCAGTGTCATGATGAAGACCATGCTTCCGGAAGATACTTATGTGGCGAAGGCTTATGTGGTGGACATGCCGGATTCCGTAAGAGAAGAGATGCGGGAACTGCGGGTGGACTGGCAGCAGGCGGACAGAGAGCAGCTGACGGAGATACGGCAGGAGATCCAGGAGAAACAGGTGGATGGTCTGGTGGTATTTCCGGCGGATTTTGATACAGTGGTGGAAAACTACCAGGTCAGTAGTGGGGAATCTGCGCCCAATGTAGAAATTTATTACAATTCCGCGGAACCGGAATCCGCTCATTTTTACAATGAGGTATCGGAGGTGCTGGAGCAGTATGAGACTTCCTTAGCTAATAAACTGGATATCAATGCCGGAGATTCGGTATACTATGACTGTGCCACCAGCAAAGATACTACGGGGCAGATGTTTTCCATGATGATGCCGTTGTTGCTTATGATGTTTTTGTACAGTGGATGTATGTCTGTGGCACCGGAGTCCATTGCTGGGGAAAAGGAGCGGGGTACCATAGCGACATTACTGGTGACACCCATGAAGAGAAGTTCCCTGGCTCTGGGAAAAGTGTTTTCCTTAAGTATCATAGCGCTTCTGGCAGGCTGTTCCAGTTTTATCGGAACTTTTGCGGCATTGCCGAAAATGATGGGCGGAGAACTGACCGGCGTGGATTCCTCGGTGTACGTACCTATGGATTATGCGATGCTGCTTCTGATCATTCTGTCAACGGTAATGGTGCTGGTATCCATGATCGCACTGGTCTCCGCTTTTGCCAAAAGTGTGAAAGAGGCAGCTACAACAGTGTCTCCGTTTACCATTGTGGTGACATTTATCGGATTGAGCCCCATGCTCAGTCAGGGAAAGGAGATCCCGCTATACCGGTATCTGATCCCGGTATACAACAGTGTGCAGTGTATGAACGGCATTTTTTCCTTTAGTTATCAGCCGGCAGAAATTATCGTGACGGTGATCGTAAATCTGTGCGCGGCGGGAGTGCTGGTATTCGGACTGACCAGAGCGTTCCAGAGTGAGAAAATTATATATTCATGATGACAATGCAGCAAATGCGTAATATAATGTACGTGTTTGCTGTTTTTTTGCAGATAAGTACATTTTATGTTCGAAAGTCCGGATATTTTTTGGACCATGAGAAAAATGAGGAGCATAACCATACGAATGACACGACAGAAATTAAAACGTTTTCATGTGAAGAGAATATACTCTACATTGCTGCTTTCTTATGGTGCGCTGTTGGCTGCACCGTTTATAGCAGTATTTTTGCTACTTTCATTTTGGAAAAATAGTACAGAGAACTATTACAGTGAAATTATGAAAAATGACTTAACGGAAGGCCGCATGGCATTTGAAAAGCAACTGGATATTATGTGTGCAGGAGCTTTTTCTGTATCAAACGACAGTGATTTAAAGTGGGTCTATTTTCTGGACGGATTGAAGGATGGGGACAATAATATCGCAGCATTAATCAGATGCAATGACATGCTTCGCCAGACCTTTGCGGATTCAGAGCACTATCAGAATTACAGTGTGATTATGAAAAATGAATTGATATTTCGAAAAAGCGGGATGGTAGTTGGGGATAAGTTTTTTTATGACAATTATTGCACTTATCAAAATACGGATTTTGAGACCTGGAGAAAACAGAGTTTCGAGTCGAATACGTGGCAGCTGTTTCCGTTGGAAGAAATAGATACAGGGGAGAGAACATTTCAGGCAATGACATTTTCCTACCCTGTGCGGAATTATATTCAACAGGAGCCGGAAGCAAATGCTGTAGTACAATTTTTGCTTTCAAAAGAAAATCTAGAGCAAATGTTTGGACAACTGTTGAGCCGACAAGGAGGAATTCTGATTTATGATGCAGAGGACAGACTGCTTGCAAGTCTGGGGAAAATCAATGCGGATGGTGATGATCCGGAGAACACGGATCTGTTTCTAAGTGAAGCAACAGGGGAAGATATCCGGCAAATAAAATGGAATGGAACAGATTGTCTGGTGGTAAATCAGACATCGGAAGAAAATGGAATGCATTTTGCGGCCGTTCTTCCGATGGCGGTAGTAATGCAGGATTTTCAAAGAATTCGTAGAGCAGCATGGTTGATTCTTTTCACAGGGGCAGTACTGGAAATTGGCCTTGGGTGTTGTTTTGCATTAAGGTACAGCAAACCGATTCATAACCTGATTGACAATATGCAGGGATTTTTTATGCTGGAAGACAGAGAAATTCATAAAACGGAAAATATTTCAGAGTATGAATATCTGGAGAAGGGAGTTCATGCCCTGTTGGATGATTATCAGTCTTTGAATGCGATGCTACAGGAAAAGACCGTGAAAGAGAGAAGAAATTTTCTGACATTACTAATGAACGGAGAATTTGACACAGAACTTAATATTATAGAGGAAGCTGCCCATGCCGGAATCCGGTTAGTGCAGAAGGATTACTATGCACTGGTGTTTGGCAGTGAGGAGGGAGAAAAACTGTTGTCAGCGGCAAAAAAATGTGCGGAGACGGAAACAGAACAGATATGGTATCCGGTAGATCCGACCCATGTAGCATTGCTGCAATATTGTACAGAGGAAAATCCTATGGAACCTCTGCTTGTAGGAGAGCAGACAGCAGAGAAACTGAAACAGCTTGGAGCGGAGGAGGTTTATGTCGGAATCGGCAGCTGTTATACAGAAAAGCGAGAAATTGTATTTTCTTATCAACAGGCGTTATATTGCTCTGATAAGGGAAAAATAGAAAAACAGAATGTAGTGGAATACAGCAGAGAGCTGTGGAAAAGGAATATGCCTTGGTATCCGCTGGAAATGGAAGAAAAATTACAGGTTGCTACAAAAAACGGTAATTCAGAGCAGGTAAAAGAAATTTTTATAAAAATAAGAGAAGAAAATCTGGGAAAAATACATCTGTCGGCTAATGGAGGGAAAGTCGTTATATCGGGAATCACCTCTACTTTGATAAGAATGTGTAATAATATGGCAGAAAGTATGGAAACGGAGCAGCTGCTGGAAAAAGTACAGACGGAACAGTCGTTTCCCAAAGCATTGGAAGTATTGGAAACACAGTTCCTGCGTCTATGCGAAGAAAATTATCACAGCAGGAGCAGAAAGAGCGAGATATACTATCAGAAACTGGAAGAATATCTGGAGAAAAATTATGGCAATCCATCTCTGGGCGTCCCCATGGTGGCAGAAGAGTTTGGACTATCAGAAAACTATTTTTCTATCTTTTTCAAGGAGACGATGGGAAAATCTTTTAGCAGCTATTTGGAAAAATTAAGACTGGAAAAGGCAAAAAAATTAATTGCCGAAGGAAAATGGGATATGGAGACCATTGCTCAGATGGTGGGTTACGGAAGCAGCGCAACCTTCCGACGGGCCTTTAAACGTGCCTACGGGATAGCACCTTCGGCATGGAAAGAATAAAAATCTAAGAAAATGCGCGGTACCTAAGAAAGTGTACGGCGCATTTTCTTAGATTTTGTACGTTGCATCAGGAATTTCAAGTTGTTGTTTCAGTGCTCGGCCTGTATTGTGAAATGCGTAAGGCAGCCACAGTACAAATACAAAAAATCAAATCGGTAAGCTGTGGGCTGAGCAAAAAAAGAAGGCGAGGGCACAAAATGAAGAAGAAAAAAATTGTAGCACTTTTAACAGCATGCATGCTTATGACAGGAATGTTTACCGGGTGCGGATCATCCCAACAGGCAGCAGGATCATCAGGAGCAGAAGCAGGTCAGACACAAACAGGGGATAATTCATTGTTTAATGAACCGGGACAACTTCCCATTGTAAATGAGCCCGTGACTCTGACGGTGTTTGCACCTGCAAATCCGGATGGCAGCTGGGAAGATAATGAAATGGTAAAAGAACTTGAAGAGACAACGGGAATCCATTTGGAGTGGCAGACCTGTGCGGCTTCAGATAATGTACAGGAAAAGCTGAGCACCATGTTCGCTTCGGGAGATCTTCCGGATATTATTTTAACTGGTGTAGGCAGTAGTAACCGCTATGACAAAGCAACAGAACAGGCGCTGGGAGAGCAGGGACTGATTTTACCTTTAAACGATTATCTGGACACTGTTTCAGTAGGTTATAAGCAGGCACTGGATGAAATAGAGGGGCTGAGAGACTATATAACAACTCCGAACGGTAATATTTATTCTTTACCGAATGTAGATGGATCCCTGCATGTACAATACAATATGAAATTGTGGATCAATACGCAGTGGCTGGATAATCTGGGATTAGAGATGCCGACAACTACGGAAGAGTTTTATCAGGTCATGAAAGCTTTTAAGGAGCAGGATGCCAATGGCAATGGAGATCTCAATGACGAAATTCCTTTGTCAACAGTGACTTCCGGAGCGGGTACACAGATTGATGGATTTCTAATGAATCCGTTCCAACTGACTTCTGAGACAAATAAATTGTATTTAGATAACGGAAAAGTGACGTTTGCGCCGGTTCAGGAAGGCTACAAAGAAGGCCTGAAATATTTAAAACAGCTGTATAGTGAAGGATTATTAAACCCAGAATCTTTTACGCAGGATAAGAATAATCAGGTAAACATAAATGAAGCAGGGGATGAATGTGTCATCGGAGCATTTCTGGCCCAGAGACCGGGATATGCCTGTGATCTGACGACAGAACCGTATTCCGATAAATGGCAGCAGTATCAGTCACTGGCACCTTTGACAGGACCGAGTGGTCAATGCGTGGCATCCTGGAATCCTTATGTTATGTTCCAGACAGGTATGACATTTATTTCGAGCAGCTGCAGTAATCCCGAAGCAGCATTCCGTCTGCTGGATTATATTGAGACGCAGACATACAGAGCTATTCTTGGAAAAGAAGGTGTGAATTATGTCATGCTGGATGATGATACGACAGAAGTAGGCATGGATGGTGTGACAAAAGCACTCTATAAGAAACTGGATGCTTCCACAGCCAATGTAACTTTGAATCAGGTTACGGCATTGGTGCGTACACCGGATTTCCTGCTTGCAGAAGCCACGAACCCGGATCCGTATGCGGAGGATGTTAAGCCGGTCAATGGTCGAAATGTGGTTATTTACAGAGCGTCTCTTGAACATGAAAAGGTGCGACAGTCCAGAGAGTCGGTAATGCCGGATTTATATATGAGCCAGGAAGACTCCAGCGAAATGTCTTTGCTTAAGACCAATGTTATGGATGTTCAGAAAGAATATATGGTGCAGTTTATTACCGGAGCAAAGGATATTGATGCAGAATGGGATGGCTATATCAGTGCCCTGAATAATGTAGGACTGGAGAGATATTTGGAGTTATTACAGAAGGCATATGATGAATCTTCTTTTGCAAAATAGGAGATCGGGAAAGCCTTTTGAAACATTTGCAAGGGGGACTGCATTAAGGCAGCCCTCCTTTTATAGAAAGAAGGAAGAAAATGAAGCCTAAGAAAACAATTCGTCCGGAACATAAAAAACAGCATGCAAAAAATACAATACGAAGCATAAAAAGGCATTGGCAGTTATATCTGATCGTAGCACTGCCTCTGGTTTATCTGATCGTTTTTAAATATATGCCTATTATTGGATCGCAGATCGCATTCCGGGATTACAATTTCAAAGGAGGTATCTGGCACAGCCCGTTTGTAGGACTTAAGTATTTCAAGATGTTTTTCCAGTCACCACAGTTCTGGAGACTGATGGGTAATACATTGGGCTTGTCTGTGTACGGTATTGTATTGGGAGTTTTTCCACCGATCATTCTTGCGATTGCATTGAACTATGTCAGAGTGCGATGGTTCGGAAAGACGGTACAGATGGTAACGTATATGCCTTATTTTATTTCTACCGTTTTGATCGTAGGTATTCTGTCACAGATGTTATCTCTGACGGGTCCGGTGAATCACCTGATCGAGAATCTGGGAGGACAGGCCATTCATTTTATGGGAGAGCCTAAATTGTTCAAAACATTATATGTTTTCTCTGATGTATGGCAGAAAACGGGTTACAATGCCGTGATTTATATCTCTGCGCTTGCTGCGGTAGACCAGGAATTACATGAGGCAGCAACCGTGGACGGTGCGAATATCTGGCAAAGAATCAGATATATTGACATTCCCAGTATCATGCCGACAGCAGTAATTCTGTTGATCATGTCCTGTGGGCATATTTTGACAATAGGATATGAAAAAGTACTGCTCTTGCAAAATGATTTAAACATGGCAACTTCAGACATTATCTCAACGTATGTTTATCGTATCGGTCTGAGCGGAATGCAGTATAGCTATTCGACAGCGATTGGTATATTCCAGTCAGTGGTATCTCTGATATTATTGCTGGTTGTAAACAAAATAGCGGATAAGGTTGCCGATACCAGTCTGATATAGGGAGGAACATAAGATGAAAAGAAAAGTTATGAGCAAAAGTAATCGTATATTTTATATAGTAAATACTGTGCTCCTGATGATATGTCTTCTGTTGGTAGCGATGCCAATTCTCAATGTGGTAGCTTCGTCTTTGTCTTCGCCAAGCGCTGTCATAAGAGGACAGGTATCTTTCTGGCCGAAGGGATGGAATATTGATGCATATGAGGAGATATTTTCCAACAGGTCTCTTCTGACCGGTTATAAAAATTCCATTATATATACTATAGTGGGAACATGCGTAAATATTGTATTGACAATTATGGCGGCATATCCATTGTCCGTAAAGGATTTTATTGGAAGAAAGGTGATCAGCGCTCTGTTTATTTTCGTTATGATCTTCACAGCACCGTTGATTCCTACTTATCTGAATGTCAAAAACCTCGGACTGCTGGATAGTATGTGGGCATTGATCTTACCGGGAGCAATTTCGGTATATAACATGATCATTGCAAGAACCTATTTCCAGAACAGCATTCCGGGAGAAATGTTGGAATCTGCAAGACTGGATGGATGCGATGATATCCGGGTTCTGGTTAATATGGTATTACCGTTGTCAAAATCTATTTTGGCAGTATTGGTACTTTATTATGCCATTGCTCATTGGAATTCCTATTTTGATGCATTTATTTATTTGTCTTCAGAGAATAAATTTACACTGCAGGTAGTCCTGCGTAATATCATGAATTCGGTAGCAGCTTTGGAGGAAATGGCAACTACGGCAGAACAAAGTATGCGTGCAGCGAACATTGAAGTATTAAAATATGCTATTATTGTATTTGGTAGTATTCCACTGATTATTTTATATCCTTTTGTACAGAAACATTTTGTAAAGGGTGTTATGATCGGTTCAGTAAAAGGATAAGGAGTATTTGTATGGTCGCAGAACATAAAATAGACAGGCAGAAACTGATATCGGGACATAATCCGGTGCTGACGGAGATAGCAACGGACTCCCCGCTTACGGTAGGAAACGGAGAACTTGCTTTTACGGCGGATATCACCGGAATGCAGACGCTATACGAGGAATATCAGGAACTCCCGTTGTGTACAATGTCACAATGGGGATGGCACACGAAACCGGTAAGCAGGGAAAAGTACAATTATACACTGGATGATCTGGTGATGACGGAATATGTAAACAGAGAAGGACGTCTGTTAAAATATCCGCAGGATAAAAAGGTGGGCAATGAAGATGTCTATAACTGGCTGCGGGAAAATCCCCACAGACTGAATCTGGTAAGGGTCCGCCTGCAGTGGGAAGAGGAGAGCATTTCTGCAGAAGATATCACCGGGGTGCGGCAGGAACTGGTTCTGTATGAAGGGATTCTGTACAGTGAATTCCAGATACGGAACAATGCCTGCAGAGTGCGGACCGCCTGCCACAATGAAGGGAGAGACATCCTGGCCTTTTCTCTGGAGAGCGAGGCACTGAAGGAGAAAAAGATTAGTATAGTGCTGGATTTCCCCTATGGAGCTTCGGATATTACCGCATCGGATTGGACACAGAACGACAGACACCGTACCACGATACTGCAGACGAGTGATGAAAAAATGCTTCTGTGGAGACAACTGGACAGGGATGAGTATTATGCAGGTATCTATGCGCAGGGAGGAAGGATCCGAAAGGAAGGCAGCCATACCCTTCGTATTTTCGCCAATGGAGAAAAACTGGACATCTCCATAGCGTTAGGAAAACAAAAAGAGCAGGCAGAATGTTTATCTGCACAGGAAGTAATGAACGCATCCAAAAGAGGGGGTGGGCGTTTCTGGGAGCGGGGCGGTATCATTCAGCTGAATAAAAGCGCTGACCCCAGAGCAAGGGAACTGGAACGGCGGATTATTTTGTCACAGTATCTTATGGCAATCAATTCCAGTGGTTCAACACCTCCGCAGGAGACAGGACTGACATGTAACAGCTGGTACGGTAAAATGCATCTGGAGATGTATCTGTGGCATTGTGCATGGCTTCCGCTGTGGCATCAGGAGGAGCTGCTGGACAGAAGCCTGGCATGGTATAGGGAACATCTGCAGCAGGCAAGAGAAAATGCGGCAAGAAACGGCTACAAAGGAGCAAGATGGCCGAAAATGATCGCCACGGAAGGAGTGGACTGCCCTTCCAATATTGCGCCCTTGCTGGTGTGGCAGCAGCCGCACATTATCTATATGCTGGAAATGGCATATCGCAGAAAAAGAAATCGCAGATTCTTAGAGGAGAACTGGGAACTGGTGAAGGAAACCGCTGATTTCATGGTAGATTTTGTGGGATGGGATCCGGTGAAAAAAGTCTACAGTATCTGTGCTCCGGTAATACCGGTACAGGAATGTCATAAGGCAATGGATGTGTGCAATCCGGCTTTTGAAGTGGAGTATTTCCGGGATACCTTGCGGATCGCCGGATGGTGGGCAGAACGACTCGGCAGGGAAAAGGAAGAACTCTGGGAACAGGTAGCAGAGCATATAGCAAAACTGGCGGAAAAAGACGGCGTGTACCTGGCACATGAAAATTGTCCGACGACATTTACGGAGTATAACAGAGATCACCCCTCTATGCTGGGAGCTTTTGGTCTGATCGACAGTGACCGGATAGACAGGACGGTTATGGACAACACATTGCAGTTGGTGGAGGAATGCTGGAAATATCCTACCCTGTGGGGATGGGATTTTGCCATGATGGCGATGACGGCGGTAAGATTAGGAAAGCCGGAGAAAGCAATAGAGTTACTATTGAAGGAATCTCCAAAGAACTGTTATGTCACAAGCGGCAATAACCGGCAGACAGGACGAAAGGACCTGCCGTTGTATCTGCCGGGAAATGGATCACTGTTATTGGCAGCAGCAATTATGGCGGCAGGATATGATGGTTGTGACAGGCAGACACCGGGGTTCCCGGATGACGGACAATGGATCGTGGAATTTGAAAATATTGATCCATTGCCGGGTACGAGCCCTGTCAGCCCCATTGACTAGGCAGGAAATAAAGTGTAAAATAAAGCTATATGCCGTAAAATAGAAATTTGGAGGAAATAATACATGCAACTGCCTATTTTTGAGAAATACATTGATGAACTGATTGAGAAGAGTACTCTGGATGTCCCTGCATGGAACATTGAGAAGGCCAGAGAGGGGAAAGCTGCCGGATGGAACTACATCGACGGCTGCATGATCCTGGCACTCTTAGAGATCTACAGCACCACCGGAGAGAAGAAGTATTACGAATTCGCAGATGCATTTATTGACCACAGAGTGCAGGAAGACGGTACCATCACCAAGTATTCCGTGGAAGAATATAATATTGACAATGTCAATGCGGGCAAGACTCTGTTCGCATTGTATGCCCTGAATGGTAAGGAAAAATACCGCAAGGCCATCGACCTGATCTACAGCCAGGTGGAGACCCAGCCCCGCACCGAGGAAGGCAACTTCTGGCACAAGAAGATCTATCCCAATCAGGTATGGCTGGACGGCATGTACATGGGACAGCCCTTCTACATGGAGTATGAGACCAAATTCGATGACAAGAAGCACTATGATGACATTTTTCATCAGTTTGCCAATGTTGTAAAATATATGAGAGATCCCAAGACCGGATTGTACTATCACGGTTATGATGCTTCCAAAAAGGCATTCTGGTGTAACAAGGAGACCGGTCTGTCCCAGAATTTCTGGCTGAGAGCACTGGGCTGGTATTCCATGGCATTGTTGGACACTCTGAGCAAATGTGAGCCGGGGGAAGAGTACAAGGCAGAGTATGACAATCTGAAGAAGGTATTCGTGGATCTGATCGATTCCATGTTAAAATTCCAGGACGAGAGCGGTATGTGGTACCAGCTTCCCGCACTGGGTGGTCAGGAGCCGAATTATTTAGAGACCAGCGGAAGTGCGATCATGGCATACTCTCTGCTGAAGGGTGCGAGACTTGGATTTTTACCGGAGTCTTACAGAGCTTATGGATTAAAGGCATTTCAGGGAATCTGTGACCGTTATCTGAAGGAGAAGGATGGACATTTAAGCCTCGGCGGTATCTGCCTCGTGGCAGGACTGGGACCTGAGGATAACCGTCGGCGTGACGGCAGCTTCGAGTATTATATGTCCGAGCCCATCGTGGAAGACGATGCCAAGGGTGTGGGACCGCTGCTTTTGGCTTACACAGAAATGAGAAGACTGGATGACTAAATGAAGTCAGGCGGAATGATGAAGAACGATAACAGAAATGACAGAAGAACATCCGGACCTGCGAAAGGGACGGAAAAGACCAAAGCAACGGGAAAAGCCAATGCGGCGGGAAAAACTAAAGTGCCGGCAGGCAAGGAAAACCGGGTGCCCGTAGGACAGGGCCGGGAAAAGACGGCTGTTAAAAAGAAGAGTGGTCTCTGCCCGGTGGCTGATAAATGCGGCGGGTGCAGCTGGATCAACAAGCCCTATGTGGAACAGTTGAAGAATAAGGAAAAGCAATTAAAGGAGCTTCTGGCTCCTTTTTGCAAGGTCGAGGGTGTCATTCCCATGGAGCACCCGGAGCATTACCGGAACAAGGTACATGCGGTATTCGGCGAGAACCGGTATCACGATGCCATCTCCGGCATTTATGAACAGAAGAGCCACCGGATCGTTCCCGTGGACAGCTGCCTGATCGAGAATGCCAATGCGGATGAGATCATTGTCTCTATAAGAGGGCTGCTGAAATCTTTTCATATCCGCCCTTACAATGAGGACACCGGGTATGGGCTGCTGCGCCATGTGCTGATCCGGACCGGCCATGTTACCGGACAGATCATGGTGGTGCTGGTACTGGCTTCCCCAATCCTGCCCTCCAAGAATAATTTTGTGAAGGCACTGTTGAAACTGCACCCGGAGATCACCACTGTGGTCATCAATGTCAACAATCGAAATACCAGCATGGTACTTGGAGACAAGGAGCATGTGATCTATGGCAAGGGATACATTGAGGATGAACTGTGCGGAAAGAGGTTCCGTATTTCTCCCAAATCCTTCTATCAGGTGAATCCGGTACAGACCGAGATACTCTATGGGAAAGCTTTGGAGTATGCCGGACTCACCGGCAAAGAGACTGTGGTGGATGCCTACTGCGGAACCGGAACGATCGGCATGATCGCCAGCGACAAGGCCGGCAAGGTCATCGGTGTGGAGTTAAATGCCGATGCTGTACGGGATGCCCGCAACAATGCCAAGGCGAACCAGATCCGCAACATCCAGTTCTACCAGAACGATGCCGGGAAATTCCTCGTGGAGATGGCTGGACAGGGCGCGAAGGTCGATGTGGTCCTGATGGATCCCCCCAGAAGCGGCAGCACCGAAGAATTCATGAGCTCCGTAGTCCGGATCGGCCCGGAACGGATCGTCTACGTCTCCTGCAATCCCGAGACACTGGTCAGGGACCTGAAGTATTTTAAGAAGAAAGGTTACCGTGTGGCGAAGGGCGTAGGCGTGGACATGTTCCCGTTCACCGAGCATGTGGAGACGGTTTGTCTCTTAGTTCTGAGAAATCCTGTGACACATATCAATATTGATGTGGATGTGGAAGAAATGGTGCAGGATAAAAGAGGAATGGCAACCTATGGACAAATCAAGGATTATGTTCTGGAACACAGCGGTTTGAAGGTCAGCAGTCTTTATATCGCTCAGGTAAAGCAGAAACACGGCATTATTGAGCGCGAGAACTATAATAAGCCGAAATCCGAGGATGCCAGGCAGCCACAATGCCCACCGGAAAAGGAAAGAGCCATTACGGAGGCATTGAAATATTTTGGAATGCTATAAAATAAAGGAGGTGCTTCATGTATAACCCACAGCTTGAAACTTTTCTGCGCGTGGCGGATGCAGGCAGCTTCAACAAAGCCGCCGAAGAAAGCTACATCACGCCCACGGCTGTCATCAAGCAGATCAATCTTTTAGAAGAATCCCTCGGCGTGAAGCTCTTCGACCGTAGCCACCGGGGGCTGCAACTCACAAAAGCTGGACGCTCTATGTATCAGGATGCAAAATATATCATCCAGTATTGCCGGGACTCCGTGACTCGGGCAAAAAACGCCATGCAGGAGGATGAGAATATCATCCGCATCGGTTCGTCCCCCATGACGCCCGCACAGCTTTTGATGGATCTCTGGTCGAGAGTGCAAGCATTGCACCCCGACATTAAATTCCAGATCGTGCCCTTTGAGAACACCCCGGAAAATGCGAGAGAGATCCTTGCAAATCTCGGAAAGAACATTGATGTAGTAGGCGGTATTTTTGATGAGACCATG
Source organism: Waltera acetigignens (assembly GCF_025567015.1). NCBI lineage: Bacteria > Bacillati > Bacillota > Clostridia > Lachnospirales > Lachnospiraceae > Waltera > Waltera acetigignens. The sequence goes on from NZ_JAOQJO010000011.1 coordinate 65,216, forward strand.
CTGCACCTGCGGGGCTGTGCTGGGTTGGAGCTGACGCGGGGGCGCTTCTGCTGTGCAGTCTCCATCCACCACCGGCTGGCGGACAAAGACAAGCTGCAAGTTTCTGACCTCTATGGGGAGAATCTGCTGCTGATGCACCGGGGATGGAGCCACTATGTCGATCAGCTTCGGGACGATCTGTGGCAGCACCACCCGCAAATTCACATTGTGGATTTTGATTTTTACAGCATGGACGTGTTCAACCGCTGCGAGAACACCAACGATGTGCTGCTGGCGATTCCCGGCTGGGCGAATGTCCATCCGCTTCTAAAGGTCATTCCTGTCGAATGGGAACACAACATCCCCTACGGCATCCTCCATTCCCCGGAGCCGACACCGACGGTGCGGCGGTTTCTGGATGCGGCGAAGGCCGTCAGAAAAGAACTGTACGGCTGATTATAACTCAAAGGTATATACTGATGAACAAAGCGAGACTTCCGCGGAAGTCTCGCTTTTTTTATAATAATGGCAGAAAACAAAAGGTGGTCGAACCCATGAAACCAGTCTCATACATGGCAATAGTTCTATGCGTCATGCTATTCTTGACCGGATGCAGCTCTGGCGCGGTAGACGAGGAAGTGAACGAATCCATGCAAAATAAAACCGCCGTGCAAAATAAAACCGAACTCTTTACTCGCAATACAAAAATCGAAGATGTCATCAATGCTCCGTCCTTTGACGGCTTCGGGCGGCTGCTGTTTCCAACGGACGAGTATTATTACAGCGGCGACACTCTGGAAGAACTCGGGCTGACCTACTACAGCCATATTGATCCAGACGAAACGGTGGAGATCGTGAACACTCTGCGAGAGCGGGCAGCGGACGGCCAAACCATCTTCTATGACATTTACACTGACGAGGAAAAGGCGGCTGACCCTGCCAAAGAAGATACAGGATTGTTTTTCTTCAAGGGAGTCCCCGGCGAGAAATTCGCTATCTGCAATGCAGGCGGTGCCTTTGCCTATGTGGGCGCCATGCAGGACAGCTTCCCTCATGCGCTGGAGCTTTCTCAAAAGGGCTACAACGCCTTCGCTCTCATTTATCGCCCCGGCGCACAGACTGCCTGCGAGGACTTGGCAAGAGCCATCCGCTTCATCTTTGCCCATGCGGACGAACTGGAAGTGGACACCGGCTGCTACTCCCTATGGGGCGGCTCAGCGGGAGCGCGGATGGCGGCGTGGCTTGGGTCTTACGGTGCAGAAGCTTTTGGCGGCGGCGATCTGCCCCGTCCCGGTGCGGTCATCATGCAGTACACGGGACTGAGCGAGTATTCCGAAAGTGATCCGCCCACCTATGCCTGTGTCGGTGACAGGGACGGCATCGCCAACTGGCGGGTCATGCAGGCGCGGCTCGAAGCCATGCAGCAGGCCGGGATCGACACGGAGTTTCATGTGTATTCCGGTCTGGGGCACGGCTTTGGACTTGGGACTGGAACCAGCGTCGAAGGCTGGATCAATGATGCCGTCGCCTTTTGGGAACAGCAAATGAAGAAATAACATTCAGAAAGGATGCGTTTTTATGAACAACTTTATTTTTGAAAACAAGACCAAGGTGTATTTTGGCAAGGGCGGCGTGAAGGAGTATCTGGGCTGCCTGCTGGATCACTACGGCGACACCGTCATGCTGGCTTATGGCGGCGGCTCCATCAAGCGCAACGGTGTCTATGACGAGGTGATGGGCATTCTGAACGCCAAGGGAAAGCGAGTCGTGGAGTTCTCCGGAATCATGTCCAACCCCACCTATGCCAAGGCGCAGGAGGGCGCAAAGCTGGCGCGGGAGAATCATGTTGACCTCATCCTCGCCGTGGGCGGCGGCAGCGTCTCTGATTGCTGCAAAGTCATCTCCGCGCAGGCCAAACTGGACGAGGACATTTGGGAACTGGAGAACACCAAGCACACATTCCCAACGGAGTTTATCCCCCTCGGCACCATCGTCACGGTGTTCGGTACCGGCAGCGAGATGAATAACGGTGCCGTCATCACCCACGAGGGAAAGAAGATCAAGGGCGCTCTTTGGGGCGCACAGGCGGATTTTGCCTTCCTTGACCCCAGCTACACGCTGTCCGTTCCCATGAAGCAGGTCATTTCCGGTGCGTTTGATACCCTGAGCCACGCCATGGAGACCTACTTCGGCAAGCCGGATGAAAACAACCTGTCCGACGATATTAACGAAGCCGTCATGCGCAGCGTCACCCGCAACATTCGGGTTCTGCTGACCGACCCGGAGAATTACGATGCCCGCAGTGAGCTGGCCTGGGCGTCCGCCATGGCAGAAAACGGCG
>NZ_JAOQJO010000011.1:67843-143558 GCF_025567015.1 Waltera acetigignens
GGAAATTGGACTGCCGACCAGCTTTGCAGAGCTGGGTATCCCCGATGACACCGATTTTCGCGCCATTGCGGATTCTACCGTTCTCACCCCCGGCTGCTGCAAAAAGTTGACCCACGATGAAATATATGACATTCTCTGCGAATGTAAATAAAACTAAAATTGAATTGAAAGGATGATTTTATCATGAAAAGACTGACTGCACTACTGCTGAGTGTCGTGCTCGTACTTAGCCTTGCCGCCTGCGGCTCTGCCAACAAGCCTGCATCTTCCACCACGCAGCCCGAAACCTCTGCGCCGACCGAACAGCCCGCCACGGAACCGTCTGAAAGCTCCTCGACCGCTCCCGCAGAATCCGAGCCGGAGACCCAGCCCGAAACCGGCAAGACGCTGGTGGTCTACTACTCCGCTTCCGGTAACACCGAGCGGGTGGCCAAGGATATTGCAGAGGCAGCCGGTGCCGACCTCTTTGAGATTGTTCCCACTGAAGTCTACACCAGCGATGATCTGGATTGGACGAACCCCGACAGCCGCGTCAGCCGTGAACATGATGACGAGTCCCTGCGGGATGTGCCCCTGACCACCACTGAAGTTCCCGATTGGGATTCCTATGACACCGTGTTCATCGGTTATCCCATCTGGTGGGGTATCGCAGCGTGGCCCGTGGACACCTTTGTAAAAAACAATGATTTCACCGGCAAGACCGTCATCCCCTTTGCCACTTCTTCCTCCTCCGGCATGGGTCAGAGCGGCAGTTTGCTGGCCGACATGGCCGGTACCGGCGAGTGGCAGGAAGGCCAGCGGTTCTCCTCCGGCGTTTCCAGTGATGATGTGCAGTCCTGGGTCAATGGACTGGGTCTGTAATGCGTAGGAACGGAGTTTTCGCCGCAATGCTTGCAATTCTCATGGCCGTGTCGCTGACCGCCTGTGGCCGGGAGTCCGTCGGGACTCCCGGCGGTGAGCTGGAAAACGGCGTTGCGGCTATTGAGGATGCTATGACAACGAAACCAAACGAAAGCAGTTCTGCTTTCACCACCCCCATCGATGATCTGCGCGACGGATCTTCTACGGACACTGTAGCCACGCCGGGCGATTTTCCTGATGCATACAACTTCGGCAGCGGCAAGATTTCCGATTATTCCCGCACAGCCATGCTGCAAAAGATGCCGGAACCGGCAGGTAATAACACCGTGCTGAACACGGCAGCAGACCCTGCAAACATTCAAGTGCTCTATCTTTGGGAGGAGGGCAATGTCCCCGCCAGGACGAAATTTACGCAGGACATGACCGGATATTTCGATGACTGGAACTTCCGCCCCTATGTCACCGCTATCCCCGTCCGGGATGGCGTGAAGCCAAAAGGCGCGGTGGTGCTGATGGCGGGCGGCGCTTATCAGTTTCGGGGCAACTACACCGATTCGCTGCCCACCGCCGCAGCACTGCGAGAGCTGGGCTTTCAGACCTTCATCGTAGACTACCGCCTGTCTCCCTATACGCAGGAGGAAGGTGCGCTGGATGTGGCGAGAGCCGTCCGCTTTGTCCGCAAAAATGCGGAGATCTATGGTATTGACCCAGATGATATTGCCGTCATGGGCTTTTCGGCGGGCGGCATTCAGGCCGGTGAATTTCTGATGCACTATGACGAATATGTAACCGGCACGGCGCTGGACAGCACCTATGTGCCGGACGAGCTGGACACCGTTCTCGCCTATGCCTCCGCCGCAGGCATGATCTATTCCTTCTATGGACGCCTCAGCGTGGGAAATATGGATGCAAGCTGGTTGGCTGAGGGCAATTTGCCGCCGACCTTCTATGTCTACGGCACCGAGGACCCCTTCTATCGTCAGTTCCAGCAGCAATATGATGTAATCTCTGGAATGGGCATTTCCACCGGGCGCATCGTGCTGAACGGCTGGCCTCACGGCTTCGGCTCTGATGGTGGTTGGGTTAAGGACTACGCCGCATGGCTGGAAACAGTTTTCAGTGAAATGGAGTGACCGACATGAAGAAAATAACAGCGGGCAGGGATATTTTAGGTGAATTTGCGCCGAAGTTCGCACAGCTCAATGATGATGTTCTTTTCGGTGAGGTTTGGAGCCGGGAAAGTGAGCTTTCCGCACGCGACCGTTCCCTCATCACCGTGACAGCGCTGATGGCGCAGGGGCTGACGGATACTTCCTTCGGTCATCATCTGGCAATGGCAAAGGAAAATGGGATCACCCGCAGCGAAATTGCGGAGATCCTGACACACGCCGCATTTTATGCGGGTTGGCCGAAGGCATGGGCAGCATTCCGCATGGCAAAGGACATCTGGGCAGACGAGGAAAGCACCGACGAAAAGCAGCGTCATCAAAACAGTATGATATTTCCCATCGGCGCACCCAATGACGGCTTTGCACAGTATTTCAGCGGGCAGAGCTATCTTGCGCCAGTCTCCACAGCGCAGGTCAAAATATTCAATGTGACCTTTGAACCAGGCTGCCGCAACAACTGGCACATCCACGAGGCGGACAAAGGCGGCGGGCAGATCCTCGTCTGCGTGGCAGGCCGGGGCTACTATCAGGAATGGGGCAAAGAACCGCAGGAGCTGCACCCCGGCGATGTGGTCAACATCGCCCCCGGCATCAAGCACTGGCACGGCGCTGCGCCGGACAGCTGGTTTTCCCATCTGGCGGTGGAAGTACCTGGAGAAAACTGCCGCAGTCAGTGGTGTGAACCAGTGAGTGAAGAAGAATATCAAAAGCTGAAATAAGGAGCATCACTATGAGCATTTTATTTATCAACGGCAGTCCCAACAAAAACGGGAACACCGCCGCACTGGCGGCAGAACTGCTGAAAGATCACGAATATGAGACTTTGAACCTTACGGACTACACCATCGGTGCATACGGCCAGAACCTCCCCGGCGACGGGCTGGATGCTGTCATTGGTGCCATGAAGCAGGCGGACATCGTCGTCATCGGCTCACCCCTGTACTGGCACAACATCTGCGGCAGCGTGCGCAACGTGCTGGATCGTTTCTACGGCAAGGTGGAGGACGGCGAACTGTCCGGACGCAAACTGTATTTTGTGTTTCAGGGCGCAGCTCCGGAAAAATGGATGCTGGATGCGGGCGAGTATACCATGAAGCGCTTCGCCGGTCTCTACGGTATGACCTACAGCGGCATGGCGACCAATAAAAACGAAGCCACGAAACTTGGAAAGAACATTTAAGGAGGAATCTTTTATGGAATATGCAAATCTCAATAACGGCGTGAAAATGCCTATGGCCGGTATAGGCACATTTCTTTTGACTCCGGACGAGGCCGAGGCCTCCTGCGTCAGTGCCTTGCAGGACGGCTATCGCCTGATCGACACAGCCAACGCCTATGTGAACGAAAAGGCAGTTGGCCGCGCCATGAAGAAGTCCGGCTTGCAGCGGGAGGAAATTTTTCTCGAAACCAAGCTGTGGCCCAGCTTCTATGAGCAGCCCGATGCGGTGGACAAAACCCTTGCCCGGCTGGATACCCCCTACATCGACCTGCTGCTGATCCACCAGCCCGCAGGCAACTATGTGGATGGCTATCGCCAGATGGAAAAGGCGTACAAGGAGGGCAAGGTGCGCGCCATCGGTCTGTCCAACTTCAACAAAGCGCAGATCAAGGAGATTCTCTCCATCTGCGAGGTGCGCCCCACGGTATTACAGACCGAGCTGCACCCCTATCATCAGGAGCCTGAACTGAAAGTCTTCCTGAAGGAGAACGGCATCGTGCCGCAGGCATGGTATCCGCTGGGCCATGGCGATAAGGCGCTGCTTCAGGAACCGCTGCTTGCCCAGCTTGGCAAGAAGTACGGCAAGTCCGCACCGCAGGTCATTCTTCGCTGGCACATTCAGAGCGGCAACATCGTCATCCCCGGCTCCAAGAATCCCGACCATATCAAGTCCAACTTTGACCTGTTCGATTTTGCCCTGACGGATGAGGAAATGGCGCAGATCACCGCCCTTAACAAGAATGTGCGCTACTACACCAGCACCCCGGAAATGCTCAAAAAGTATGCGGAAATGGTTCCGCCGGTGGACGAGCAGAAGTGAATCGATTTTTTTCGCTTTCGGTGACTCTTGTGTTGATACTGACTCTCGCGGGGTGCGGAGCCGGTACAGCAGTGCCGACCCAGCCAGAGACAACGCCTGCACCGAGTGCCGAACTGACGGAAGAACCGTTGGAAAGCACAGCATCGGCTGTCACATCGGAGCCGGTTCAGACTGGCCTGTTTGCAGAGCAAATCTTCTCCGGCGCGGACGGCGACATCCATTACAGCTATTATCTGCCAGACAGCTACGACGGCAGCCGCAAGTTTCCGATGATGGTCGTTATGCCGGGCTATAACATGATGTGGTTCGGTGAAGACTCTTCCGGCAGCAATCTGAATTGGAATGGCTTTACCGCATGGACAAGGCTGGACACCGAGATGGTCGTGGTTTCTGCACAGCTCACTGACTGGGGCGAAAAATCCGCCCGGCAGGCCATTGAACTAACGGAATACTTTATCAATCGTTTTGCCGTGGATACCAGCCGGATCTATGCCGCCGGGTATTCCGCAGGCGGCGAGACCATGTCCCGTGCAGTGTCCATGCGACCCGACCTGTACGCCGCCTATCTCCATGGCGCTTCTCAGTGGGACGGCAGCTATGCACCCATTGCGGAGAATAGTGTGGCGATCTATATCTACATGGCCGACGGCGACGAGTATTACGGCAGCGCCAAGGCCCGCTCGGCCTACGAAAATCTTCACGATGCCTATGAAAACGCCGGTTGGAGCGGTGCCGACATCGACAAAGTTCTGCGTATCGAAACACCCGACAACGCCTTCTTCAACGAAAAGGGCATTTATAACTACCACGGCGGAGCCAATGTGGTCTTTGACGACCCTGACAATTTGAACTGGGTGATCTCTCACAGCAAAGGATGAGGACATGAAACCAATTCTCAAAATAAAAATCGCCGTGGATGCGGCCATGTCGGTGTCCATGCTGCTTCTGATGGCCTATGGCCTTGTGGGTGAGGCAGCCCACGAGTGGATCGGCATGGGAATGTTTGCCTTGTCCGTGGCGCACCATATTTTGAACCACCGATGGATCCAAGCTGTTCCGCGGGGGCGCTACACTCCCCTGCGCGTCGTGCAGACAGCACTGGCAGGGCTGATTTTCCTGTGCATGGTCGGCTCCATGATCAGCGGCATTGTGCTGTCCCGCCATGTGTTTGCGTTTCTCCCCAGGCATGGCGGCTATGAGCTTGCACAGCAGGTGCATATTCTCTGTGCCTACTGGGGCTTCGTCTGTATGAGCCTGCATCTGGGGTTTCACTGGAGCATGATGCTGGCGATGGCGCGCAAACACTTGCAGCCTTCATCCATGCGAATATGGAGCCTGCGACTGATCGGCTGGCTCTGGGCAGTGTATGGCGCGTTCGCTTTCCGACGCAGAGGCGTTAGTTTGTATCTGCTGCTCAGAAGCCACTTCGTATTCTACGATTATTCCGAGCCTGTAATCCTCTTCCTGATCAACTATCTCTCCGTAATGGTGATGTTTGTGCTGATTGGATATCTTATATCAATGCTGTTGAAACGGCTGCCCACTTTTTATTTACATTGAGTGTGATAAAAACGCTGTAATTTTCGCCCAATTATATGGCGAAGATTACAGCGTTTTTCTATTTTCAAGCTGTTGCTTTTGCAGTTTGTATATGCATCTGCGAGGAAAATGAGGGATTGCAAAGAGAATATCTCTTTGCCGCTGGGTTTCCAATAGGGGCGCGCAGCATCCCTGTTGGCACACGATTTTGCTCTGCAAAGTCTAGTGTGTTATACCTTTGCTTCCGGCTGACGCGGGAAAGGGGCTGGCTTCGCCATCTGCTATGAGGGCAGATAGCGGTAGGCAGACACTTTTCTGCGGCAGTAGGACAGGCGGATTTTGTGACACCAAGGTGACACAAATGCAGGATTTTTGAAAAGAAAAATCCGACTGGCCGGAGAAGGAAGCAGAGGTATATACAGCCCTTGTCCCGCCGCAGCGATGCTCCTGTTTCAGCGCTTCTTTCGTTTCCCTTTGCCGTGGGTCATGGTCGTTTTCCCGCGTTGGCTGATGGGAGTTTTTAGGTGCTTGGACTTCTTGAGGATTCCAATCAGCGAAACAAACTCTTCTTTCGTGAGCGTGTCGTAATCAATACCCAGTGTTGCAAGGTACGCGCGGATTTTCTTTTCCTCGGAGCTTCCCTCAAAATGTACGGCCTCCATCAACTGCTTCTGCACAGCGGCGGCAGACAGGTCATCGTCTGCGGTCAGAGCATCTGTCCTGTGTTCCTCACGGATGTCACGCAGGATATTGCTTAGATCGTCCGCAACGAGATGCCCGAAATATTCTTCCTCTTGTATCTGCGCCGCTTTCAGAGTATGGAGGTACAGATCGTTAGCTTCCTCGCCATGCTCCATCAGAACCATCTGGCGGGTAGCTTCCAGAACCGTATTCATATCCTTGATCCGCATATCTGCGATCCGGTCAACGTAAATCTCAGCATCCAGCATAAGCCGCTGGAAATCCTTGTGGCAGATCAGCTCCGACAGCAGCCGGTGGTTGAACTTGCCTGTTCTTAATACATCAATCGAAGCATCACTCAAATGCAGCTCATGCAGAGCTGTGTTTGGGTGATTTTTTGTTTCCGTCCGCCCCATCAGATAGTCGCAGGAAACACCGTAATAGTCAGCCAGCAGCAGAATGCTGTACGGGCTGATGTCCTTGCCGTTATCTGATTCATATTTGCCAAGTGCGGATTTCGAGATGCCCACTTCGGCGGCAAGCTGCTCCAAGGTCAGCTTTCGTTCTACTCGTAAATCTTTCAATCTCTCTCCGATTGTCAGCTTGACTTGCATACAGCAGCCTCCTTTTTCATTTTTCTGTATTATATCATGTTTTTCCGTTTTGTGTCTCAAAGCGTGGAAAATTTCAACTTCTACCCCACTTTTCCTACCTCTTGGATATACGGGAAAGGGCCTGTTTTCTTACTAAAATTTAGACGTAAACCACACAGCACCTTGAAAATTTCATGATCGTCCGATGAGGATATGCTTCCGGAGAAGTATCGCATTCAGCGTACCAAGGAAGGGACAACGCCAGGGTAAGGACTCGGGCAGGAACGGCATCGGGTAGAACGGCGAAGTTCAATTATTTTACAGGAGGAAACAGGTATGGATTTATTTACACAAATCAAGATGGCAGTTTCCGTGAAAGAGGCTGCCGAATACTACGGATTGGAAGTAAATCGTGGCAACATGGTCTGCTGCCCCTTCCACGCCGACCGTACACCCAGTATGAAGCTGAATGAGGATTACTTCTATTGCTTCGGGTGCGGAGCCCACGGCGATGTGATCGACCTTGTGGTAAAGCTGTTCAACCTGAGCAGCTATGACGCAGCGAAAAAGCTGGCGTATGACTTTGGGATTGACCCGGACAAGCCCCCGGCTGCGGCAGCGCTGCGGAAACCGAAATATCCGCTGGCAAAGGCGTTCCAGAATGAGACGCTGCATTGTCAGCGGATATTGTGCGATTATCTGCATCTTTTGGCGCATTGGAAGGTGCAATACGCGCCCAAAACGCCGGATGATACTCTTGATGACCACTTTGTGGAAGCCTGCCAGATGCTCGATTATATCGAGGATCTGACAGATATTTTAACCTTTGCGGAGTTGGAGGTTCGCGTGAAAACCGTGGATATGCTTCAAAAGGACGGCATGATTGACCGGCTGGAAGAACGCCTGAAACGGACGGAAAAGGAGGTGGATGCCCGTGACGAAACGGAAATCGGCTAATTTAGACGCGCCCATATGGTTTGATGGCACAAATATCAATGAGGCGCTGTTCTGTGATGAATTTCTGAGCAGCAGGAAAATCATCTTTGCCAATGGCGCTTTCTTCACGCCGGATGGCAGGGTGACCGATGATCTGCCGCTTCGTGGCGAAATCTATGAGAAACTGAAATGCTGCGCCGTGAACAATATCCCCCGCAAAATCACCAACATTCTGGAAGTGATGAAGCTGGCGGCTCATGTGGAGGACTTTGCACCGGAAGCAGATAGAATCCATCTGGCAAACGGTACTTTGAAGCTGGACGGCAGCTTTACCGAGGGCAGACCGAACATTGTGCGGAGCAGACTGCCGGTGGCATACCGCCCTGACGCACCGGCTCCCGTCCGGTGGCTTTCTTTTCTGGATGAGCTTCTCTATACAGAGGACATTCCAACCTTACAGGAGTTTATTGGCTATTGCCTGATTCCCAGCAATAAGGGGCAACGCATGATGGTGATTAAGGGAAACGGTGGTGAAGGAAAATCACAGATCGGTGCTGTGCTGGTTGCGCTTCTCGGCAGCAACATGAAGGATGGCAGCATCGGCAAAATTTCTGAAAACCGCTTTGCCCGCGCCGACCTGGAACACATTCTGCTGTGCGTGGATGATGATATGCGGATGGAAGCACTGCGACAGACCAACTATGTCAAGTCCATCGTGACCGCCCAAGGTAAGATTGATCTGGAACGCAAGGGCAAGCAGAGCTATCAAGGCTGGATGTTTGCCCGCCTGCTGGCGTTCTCCAACGGCGATCTGCAAGCACTCTATGACCGAAGCGACGGATTTTACCGCCGACAGCTTGTGCTGACCACCAAAGAAAAGCCTGCGGGACGGGTAGATGATCCTGACCTTGCCGAAAAGATGAAAGCAGAGGTCGAGGGCATCTTCCTGTGGGCGTTTGAGGGCTTGCAGCGGCTTGCCGCTAACAACTTCAAATTCACGGAAAGCCAGCGCACACGGGATAACCGGGAGGCAGTGAAGCGAGATAATAACAATGTCTTTGATTTTCTGGAATCCGAGGGCTATATCCGGCTGAAGGCGGACTGCACCATCAGCTCTAAAGACTTGTACGAAATTTACCGGATGTGGTGTGAGGAAAATAATCTGACACCTCTAAAGCGCCGCAGTTTCAGTGAGAGTGTGATTGCGAACCAAAGCAAGTACAATCTTGAATACTGCAATAAGATCACCAATGCTGCCGGACGGCGTGTATGGGGCTTCTTCGGTATTGAAGCGATTGCCAGACCTAATATAAACGGGTTTTCTGATGTTTCAGAGCATACGTACGTACAGGAGGACTGGCGATGATTCTTCTGCAACTGCGCCGTGTACGTATGTACGTTTTGTTTTTCCTGAAATACCACCATATGAAAAACTCTGACCGATACAGCCTATATTTTTGGGCACGAAATCAAGCTAAGTGAAATCCGTAAATTATTTGCCTGTTGGCAGAAATGGTTTTACGGAATCGCGCTTCTCAGAACAGCAAAGCTGATGTGCGGAAACATGGGAAATCATACGGTTTAGAGTAAAGGCACATGGAACAGAAAAGTCGATAGGTGTCACCTGTGGACAGAACATCATAACGGCAATTTTGAGCGGATTTGAGAGTAAGGCTTTTTTTAACGATGCAGCGAAGCGGATGCGCCAAATGGCGTACTGGCTTCGCTTTTTTATTATCTAATTATGGAGGGAATTTGAATATGAGTGTACGCAATGAAATCAAGGCGCAGATCATTCGTGCCGGTTTTACGATGCAGGAGGTTGTTGATCTGTTGCATGATGAATATGGCTGGTCGGACAGTGTTTCCAATCTGTCCGCAAAATTGCAAAGGGAGAGCATCCGCTACAAGGAGGTCGTGGAACTGGCCGACGTGCTGGACTGCGACATCGTGTGGGTGAAGCGAGGGGAGCGCCGATGAAAGCACAGTACGCCATTCTCCGCTTTGCCAAGTACAAGGGGCCGGAAATCGGCCACATCGAGTCCCACAACGAGCGTACCAAGGAGAAGTACGCCAGCAACCCCGACGTGGACACGGCGCGCAGCCACCTCAATTTCCATCTGGTGACGCCGCAGCGCAAATACCGCGCCGAGGCGGAAAAGCAGATCGCGGAGGCAGGCTGCCGCACGCGGTCGGACAGCGTACGCGTGGTGGAGGCGCTGGTGACTGCCAGCCCGGAGTTCTTTAAGGGCAAGAAAAAGGGCGAAATCAAGGCCTATTTTCAGGAGGCGCTGGATTTTATCCGGGAACACCAGGATCCCAAAACCATTATATCCGCCGTGGTGCATATGGACGAGAAAACGCCCCATATGCACCTTTGCTTTGTCCCGCTGACAGCGGACAAGCGGCTCTCCGCCAAGGAAATCGTCGGCAACAAGAAGAAGCTGACGCAGTGGCAGGACAGGTTCTGGGAGCACATGGTCAAAAAATACCCCGATCTGGAGCGCGGCGAGAGTGCCAGCGAAACCGGGCGCGACCATATCCCGCCGCGGCTGTTCAAGGAGGCTGTCCATCTGAACCGGATGAAGGAGCAGATACTGAAACTGATGACAGATACCAATCTTCTTAATAAAAAATCGAAAATGGAAGAACTGGAGGCATTGTTGGACAAATATGTTCCGGCAACAGAAGCTCTGCGGACGAAGCTAAGAAAGTATGATAAGGCGTACAAAGCGCTTTCTGATGAGAACAGCGCACTGGAAGCGGAATTACAAACAGCAAAAGATGCCAGCAAGGAAAAGATTGCGGACAGACTGAAATACGGAAAAACGGAGCAGGAGCTTTGTGAGCTTCATGCTCTGATAGACAACATACCACCGGAAATTGTAGCTGCTTATAGGAGAAAAACAACAGGATTGCAAAACGAACGTTGAGGATAGCTTATGAACAATGAATTGATGAGAGACGAAAACTTCATTCGTTGTTCTACGATGATCGCCGAACTGCTGATGAAGTATAAATCTATGGAAACAGAAGAAGACCAAGAGGGCTGGATGCAAGAAGGGGCATCCAGCCCTCTTCTTTTTTTACTGCGGCTATTGAAAAGTTTTCTGTCATCGTTTATACTGTTTGAAGTAGATGTTTATTACTGACAAAACAGAATGAAGGAGGTACCGTCCATGGAAAATGCATACATATATACACGTGTTTCAACTTTGATACAGGTGGACGGTTTTTCTCTTGAGGCACAGGAAGCAGAAATTAGAGCTTTTGCGGAAGCACGCAAGATCAATATTGTCGGGAAATATACGGATGAAGGTAAATCCGGAAAGAATGCCGAGCATCGTCCTGCCTTTACGCAGATGATGGAGGATATTCGGAGCAAGAAGGACAACATTCGTTATGTTCTTGTTTTTAAGCTTTCCCGTTTTGCCAGAAATACCAGTGACACCGCAAAGTACCTTCAGGAGCTTTCAAGCTATGGAATTGGTCTTTTGGGGATCAAGGACGGGATCGACACTTCAACCGTTACCGGCAAGATGATTGCAAATATTATGGGAGCTGTCGCGGAAGTCGAGCTTGAGAACATTCATGAACAGACGCTTGCCGGTAGACAGCAAAAAGCCAGAAACGGTCTCTGGAACGGAGCGCAGGCCCCGTTTGGATATTCTTTGAAGGATAAAAAACTAATGATATATCAGAAAGAAGCGGAAACGGTCAAGGAAATTTTCCGGCTCTACACAGAGGAAGGGCAGAGCATCAGCTACATTGCAAAGAAACTTAATGATGAAAACATCCAACGTGAGCAGCGCGGAAATGTAAAAATCTCTGGCTTTACAGACAGAACCGTCCGTATCATTCTCAGTAATCCGGTTTATGCAGGCATGATTTCCTACGGTCGCCGCCATACGGTAAAGGTTGAGGGAAAGAACAATGAAACAAAGGTCGTGAAGCAAGACGATGAAAGCAAAATTATCCTTGTGGATGGCGTACATGAACCGATTGTAAGCAAGGAGACATTTGCAAAAGCGGAAGAGCGGCTGAAAAAGAACGTTGCCCATCGAAAGACCAGAAGTGACAGTACGACCGTTTATCCACTGACTGGTCTGATCAGATGTCCGGACTGCGGAAAAAACATCTTTGGTTATACTGCGCCGCCAAGGAAAAAGAAAAACGGAAAAGAAGGTTATTATCCGAGATATATTTCCTATCGGTGCATATCCGGAAGAGACAGAAACGGGATCAGCTGTTCTCTTGCCAACAAGTATTACAGCGGCACCAAACTGGAAACCGAGGTGAAAGAGGTTATATCCTCCATGGTGACAATCCCGGAGTTTGTAGAGCTTATTTCTCAAAAGATTGATATTCAGACAGATGTAAATTCTCTGCGGAAGAAGCGGGCAGCCATTCAAAATGAAATCACGAAATATAACGGCAATCTGCTCCAGACTGAAAAGAGACTGACGGAGCTTGACATTGCGGACAGGCACTATCAAAATAAGGTAGACAGTTTAAACCGCATTCTGGATGACCTGTATGAAAAGATCGAGGATGCACAGACAAGACTTGATGAAGTAGATCAGGAAATCACTATGGTTGAAAAATCTGCCATGACGAAGAAATCCATCTTTGAAATGCTGGAAGGCTTCAGCAAGTACTACGATGTCATGTCACCGGAGGATAAAAAGGCATTGTTGCAGGCTATGGTTTCGTTTATAGAGCTGTATCCGGAAAAGCGGGATGACAAGCATCTGATAAAGACGATACATTTCACCTTCCCTGTTACCTACGATGGTGAAAGCGGAGCGTTATTTGTCAGAACTAATGAACAGCAAGTTGAGACTGTGGTAGCACTACACAGAAAGGATATGTAGAAATCCTTGAATTTACGCACTTTGTAGAGTTTTTCAGCTTCAACAGGATTGCTGAAAATCACAAGGAAAAAGAGCTTGTGAGGAAGGTGACTGTTGTTGTGGCATTAGACCTCGGTTGTGGGAACACAAAGAATTCTGAATATGAAAGTAAATAGAGAACTATCAGATATGTTGATAGAACGTAGGGATACTTGAAAGAGTGTCCCTATTTTTTATATTAGGGCATTCCATTAGGAGTGCCTTTTTCAATTCAATTTAAAAGGAGGTTCACTATGAACAACACAGCGTTAGGAGCAGAAAACAAAAAGGAACAGACAATCAATTTTATCAGCGAAGCACATGAAAAATTCTACTATGAAAAATTAAAAGAGGTACGCTATCAGGATGTGTACCACAAGGCACTTTGCTATTGCCTTGGTATCAGCGATGATACGAGAAGAAATGTTGATAGCATCTATGATTTTAAGACGGGATGTGTAAAAACTGAGTGTTTGCATGAAGGCTGGCAGACCAGTGGCAGTATGAAGGTGGTGCGAATGGCATTTAACCTGTATTGCAATGGCACACCGAGTATAGATGATTACACAAAAACAGAGGAACAGGTAAACGAGTGCAGGCAGTATACAGTGGAGGACTTGTTCTGCTGTGCCTATGCACCTTTCTTTTGGCAGGCGATACAGATCCGCTATCCGGAGTATGCGACTTATAACCGGGAACTGTATGCCTTATTTGGAGGAGCAGACTAATGTTAAAAGTCAGATTGATGGGAACGAAGAATGACATTGTGTGGTTTCAGAAAATCTTACAGCGTCATCCAAAAGTAGAAGTTCTGGAGATATCAGAGCTTTATAGCAATAAAGGGACAAACAAATATTACAGAGCTTATGCGGAAGTGCAGAAAAGCAATGTAAAGAGCAGCAGATAAAAGCAAAATAGTAGAGAATAGGAGAATTTATCATGTGTAAAGTAATAGCAATCGCAAATCAGAAGGGTGGAGTTGGAAAGACCACCACAACAAGCAATTTAGGAATCGGACTGGCAAAACAGGGAAAGAAAGTTTTACTGATAGATGCAGATGCACAGGGCAGTCTTACGGCAAGTCTTGGTATTCGGGAGCCGGACAGACTGGAAATTACACTTGCAACCATTATGGCATCCATTATCAATGATGAGGAAATAAAACTGGAGTACGGCATTTTAAGACATGAGGAGGGGGTGGATTTCATGCCGGGAAATATCGAGCTTTCCGGTTTGGAAACCTCACTTGTGAATGTTATGAGCAGGGAGACGGTGCTTCGTACCTACATAGAACAGCAGAAAGACCGCTATGATTACATTCTGATTGACTGTATGCCATCACTCGGCATGATTACGATAAATGCTTTTACCAGTGCGGACAGTATCTTGATTCCAGTACAAGCAGCGTATCTGCCGGTAAAAGGTCTGGAACAGCTGATTAAAACTATTGGAAAAGTAAAGAGACAGATCAATCCGAAACTGGAGATTGAGGGAATTTTGCTTACAATGGTTGATAATCGTACTAATTATGCTAGGGACATCAGCAATCTGCTGATTGAAAATTATGGAAGCAGAGTGCGGATATTTGAAAACAGTATTCCAATGTCGGTAAGAGCTGCGGAGATTTCTGCGGAAGGTGTGAGCATTTATAAGCACGATCCGAATGGCAAGGTAGCAAGTGCCTACCAATCACTGACGGAGGAGGTGCTTGGCAATGAGTAAGACTGGAAGTGCCGCAAAGGTGAAGTTGAACAGCTTTGATGATTTATTTGGAACGGAGCAGCCACAGACAGGAACAGAGCAGGTACAGGAAATCGCATTGTCAGAACTGCATGAGTTCAAAGGACACCCGTTTAAGGTACTGGATGATGAAAAGATGCAGGAAACGATGGAAAGCATCAGGGAGCATGGAGTATTGATGCCAGGCATTGCCAGACCAATGAAAGATGGCGGCTATGAGATTATTGCCGGACATCGCAGGAGACACGCCTGTGAGCTTGTCGGACTTACTACAATGCCGATGTTCATCCGTGATTATACGGATGATGAAGCTACAATTATCATGGTGGACAGCAATATTCAGAGGGAAGATATTCTTCCGAGTGAAAAGGCAAAAGCTTATTTTATGAAATATGAAGCTGTAAAACATCAGGGTAAAAAAGGAAAAGGCAACAGTCTGGATGAGGTTGGGGAAACTGCAGGAGAGAGTGCAAAAACAGTACAAAGATATATTTACCTTGCCCACTTATCGGATGCACTTTTAGATATGGTCGATAAAAAGAAAATTGGAATCGTGCAGGGTGTAGAGCTGTCATTTCTGACAGAACAGCAACAGGAGTGGGTGCAAGTTGTTCTTGAAGAAACAGGGGTGATCATTTCAACAGTACAGGCATCAAGGCTGAAGGAGTATGGAAAAAGTGATGAACTGACATTACCGATGGTAAGGCTGATCCTGACAGAACCGAAACCGATAGAGCGAAAAGTAACCATCAAGGCAGACAAAATCAGCAGATATTTTCCAGAAGATTATTCCAATGAGCAGATTGAAAATGTTATCTATCAGCTATTGGATGAGTGGAATAGTTCAAACAGTGAGAAATAAGCAGCAAAGGAGGCATGAAAAAGTGGACGAGAATACAAAATTTGATTACTACTATGGAATTGAAGCAGACCAGTTCTCTTTTTATCGTGTCCCCCGGTTGCTGATTAAGGATGAGCGGTTCAAGGGGCTTAGCAGCGATGCCAAGCTCCTGTATGGCTTGATGCTCGATCGGATGTCACTGTCTATGAAAAATGGATGGCTAGACGAGGAAAACAGGGCGTATATCATCTATACGGTGGATGCGATTATGGAAGATTTGGGATGTGCGAAAGCAACCTGTGTCAAGATTATGAAAGAGCTGGATTCCGAAAAAGGGATTGGGTTGATTGAAAAAAAGCGCAGAGGTCTTGGCAAACCGGATATTATCTATGTGAAAAACTTTGCCACAATGTCAGCGGAACAGGAGGAAAAAGAGCCTGAGAATACTGGAAAATCCACAGAAGTTCAAAATTTGAACTTCAAGAAGTCTAATATTGATACTCCAAGAAGTTCAGAAATTGAACTTCAGGAGGTACAGAATCTGAACCACCAGAAGTATAAAAAGCAGACTTCAAGAGGTTCAGAAACTGAACTTGCAGAGGTTCAGGATTTAGCCCCTATTTATACTAACTATAATAAGACTGATATAAATTATACTGATATGAGTTATACCAATCCAATCTATCCATCCGGTGAAGGAAATCAGACCGATGATAGGATGGATGGAGCAGATGCATACATAGAGATTATCAAAGAAAATATTGAGTACGATCATCACATGAAATATGATGAAATAAATGACAGGGAACTGTATGATGAATTATTTGAATTGATCTGTGAGGTTGTATGTGTAAAGCGGACTACGATACGGATTGCGGGGGAGGAGTATCCATATGAGCTTGTAAAGTCAAAATTCTTAAAGCTGAGGAGCAGTCATCTGGAGTATGTGATGGGGTGTATGAAAGACACGACAACAAAAATTTCAAACATTAAGGCATATATGGTTACAGCACTGTATAATGCACCATCAACAATAAATCATTATTATCAGCAGGAAGTGCAGCATGATATGTATGGAGGAGGCTGGCATGAAAAAGGTATTGTTTAGAATTATTATTCCGATACTGATATTAGCTGCCTGGATGATCATGTGCTATCCGGTATGTGCAAGGGCAGATGGGTTTGATTATTTTCTATACTGGATTATGGTAGGATGTCCATATGGAATGCGGAAAATGAGCATGTTTCTTGTTCCGAAGAATTTTGGTATTGCAGGGAGCATTGGCATATTGGCACTAGATTGTATCATTGGTGGGTTGATCGGTGGTATGATTGTTATAATCAGAATTATCAATACAGTTATGGAAATAATAAAATTGATATCAGGAACTTTTGGAGATAATGTCCAGAAGTGTGAGTGAGAAAACAAAAAAGGCGTTGTCAATCGAGTTTAACATTTGAAAATTTGTGGCAGGAATGGTTAGATACGAAATTATTCATCACAGGCAAGAGCAGGAAAATGGAAGGCATGGGGGATGAGGAAATATTTAAGAGTCTGCCAGCAGATGAACGAAAAGCACTTTTAGTAAAGAAAGATGATTTTGCAGCAAAGGCAGGAATAGAAAACAGCGTCAGAGCAGTTATGAGTCGAGAGATTTGTAGCTGTTCTTTTTATTACTTTTTGACATAATGTCCAGGAGTGGAAAGGAAAATGTATGGAATCAATGAGAGATGTGAACAGGGTAATGGAACGGGAGATTAAAAAGGGAAGTAGTCCTTTGAAACTGGACCATATTGAATTTGGAGATTATTCGTATCAGGAGATAATGTCACAGGAGAAATTGTTTGAGGTATTAACATATTTGTTGCGGATAGGTGACTTCAAACAGTATGCCGGAAAGACTATTCTTAATAATGTTTATATGGATCTGCGATGGAAAAAGCCAGTATTTAAGAGAACCAAGACTATTATGGAAAGAAATAATATATTTGCGACCATTAGAAGGTATGTAAAAAAGCTGAAACCGCAGTATAATGGAGATGTATATTTGGAAACGGTCAGATGTTATTTTGATATATCACAGGAAAATCTGGAAAAGTGCCGATATACATATCAAGGGAATGAAACATACGCCTTCCTTATGTCGGACAAGTATATTAGGGCATTGTATACGCATTGTTTGGTGGCAAGAAAAGAATATGCTTTTGACAGTGTAAAATCGAATGGACTTTCGGATATGGAGCTTTCTATGGTAAAATTAGAGGGTGTTAGAGAAGTATTATTTCAGGCATTGTTACTTGATGATGTGAAGTTTGAAGATGACAAGATGTATACGGAGTTAAGCAGTATATATTTATTGTGTTAAAAGGAGAAAGGGGAACTGAGAGAAATGAAGTGTACCATTTTTTATTCTTGGCAATCAGACTTGCCCAACAAAGATAACAGATCATTTATTGAAAATTGTATAGAAAAGGCAATTAGGAAAGAAAAATTGGGATTTGAAGCTGGTTTGACGGTAGCTGTTGATAGAGATACAAAGAAAACGGTTGGTACACCAGATATAGCTGGAACAATTTTTGATAAAATTGCCAAAACCGATATTTTTATTTGTGATATATCTATTATTAATGGAAACGATAAAGGGCGCAAGTGTCCCAATCCTAACGTATTGTTGGAGTTGGGATATGCGGTAAGAACTCTTGGATGGGATAGGATTATTTGCTTCTATAATCTGAAATATGGAGAGTTAAAAAGTGTTCCATTTGATTTGAGTCACCGTCGTATATTTTTCTATAATTCCGATAATGAGAATGAAAAAGAAGAGGTATCTAAGGCATTATCGGTGGGGATAAAAGAGATGATAGCGAAAGGTTTAATTAGTAACCCTTTACGTGATCATATGAAAGGACGAATTGATTATTGTGTATTAGAAATTTTAAAACAAATAAGTTGTGTTTTGGTTAATACAATCACAATGTCTGATGCTTTAGCGAAAGTTCCTGAGGTCTTGAATTTTACAGAAGAGAAAATTATAGATATATTATCCGATAATCATAAGGTATTGGGATTCTTTGCAAATAATGATTTAGAAGAAGTGAAAAGAAAGGGCGAAGCCATTTTTTCTGCAATTACTACATCAAATGTATATCAAGTTGAATGGGCTGTTTTAGTATTGGAATTGATTGATTGGGTAAGAAGATATCAATATCTTATATCTGATAGGGCAAAAAATATATTGTATAGCACTGTTTTAGAACCTGTTCCATATTTGAATGTAGTGGCAGGAAGAGAGCTGCATCCAGATAATCCTAATAATTCCTGTTTGTTATTAAAAAAGATGGGAACTGATTCGGGAAAAGTACTATATGCGGGCACAATGGTGAAGATTGATAAAAGATCCTTAGTATCCCTTTGGTATATAAACGATGCGGCAATAGAAAAATTTGCAAAATGTTTAGTTGATGCTATTAATATGGCAAAAAAGTGGCTTGATAAAACAGAAGGAGAATTTATTTTAGATCCAGATTATTATGGAATTATTTGATAATAAGTTGTTATGAAAAAGTTTTTTGTATGGAAGCATAGAGGAAAGGATATGAACTTGGACAACGCAAAGTAGAGAAATTATAAACATCTTGATACTTGATAAATGATATGATAATTTACAACAGCGTAAGGGCAGTTATAGACCGTAAAGGTTTGTAGTTGCCCTTTTTTGTGTTTATAAAACTTTTGGACAAAATGTCCAGAAGTGGAAAGGAGAACTTATGAAATATTTATTACACAGGCTGTTGGTTCCACCCTGAATCAAATCGGTGCAGATAAGGAAGGAGGTACACCGTGCAGGAGGAAACAACACAGAAAACCATTGCTCTTGCAATCAAGACTTCCAAACTGACCGCAAGCGTGTTACAGAAGGCGATGAAGATGTATCTGGAACACCAGAAGCATAAGGAGCCTTCCCATGGGAAAATCCCGGTAAAAAAGCTGGTCGGTCAGGGAGAGGGTGCAAAGTCCATTGAGGTTACGGATAGCAATATTAAATCCTTTGAGCGTGTTGCAAGGAAATACAATGTCGATTTCGCAGTAAAGAAGGATAAGACCACGGAACCACCCAAGTATCTTGTATTTTTCAAGGGCAAGGATGCTGATGTGATAGCACAGGCATTCAAGGAATTTGTAAAAGTTAATGAGAAAAAGCAACAGCGTCCGTCACTCAGACAGAAATTGAAAGGACTTCAGAAGATTGTTGCACAGAATAAGAATAGGGAGCGAAGCAGAGAGAAAAATAAGGGCAGAGGACAGAGCTTATAAGCAAGGTCATTGACGGAATTAAAAAGGATTTACAGTCAATTCCGAAAACTCTCAAAGAAAAAACAAAAGGGGTAAATAAGAAACAGCTTGCCCTGAAGTGCGCTCCCTATGTGATTTTCGGATATGTTCTGAATAAGGTTTCATGGCTGTATGGACAGCAGGCAGGTGACAATACATTACAGAAGGTGTTGGACACAATCAATGGGATTGGAGGTGCGTTCCATAATCCGCTTCCAAGTTTTCTGCCGAGAGATTTACTGGTAGGAGTGGGATGCGGAATAGGATTTCGTATGGTAGTTTATTATAAAGCGAAAAATGCAAAGAAATTCCGGCAGGGAGTGGAGTACGGTTCGGCAAGGTGGGGAACAGCCAAAGATATTGAACCGTATGTTGATCCTGTATTTGAAAATAACGTGCTTTTAACAGCAACGGAACGGCTTATGATGTCGGGCAGACCAAAGCAGCCGAAGTATGCGAGAAACAAAAACATACTTGTAATCGGTGGTTCCGGTTCCGGCAAGACCAGATTTTTTGTAAAGCCGAACCTCATGCAGATGCACAGTTCCTACGTTGTGACTGATCCCAAAGGCACAGTCCTCGTGGAATGTGGCAAAATGCTGTCTAAGAATAATTACCGGATCAAGGTGCTGAATACCATTAACTTTGCAAAATCAATGCATTACAATCCTTTCGCTTATATCCGTAGCGAAAAGGATATTCTGAAACTCGTAAACACAATCATTGTAAATACCAAAGGGGAAGGACAGCAAGCCTCTGAGGATTTCTGGGTGAAAGCGGAAAAGCTCTATTATACAGCCCTGATCGCATATATCTGGTACGAAGCACCGGAGGAGGAACAGAATTTTTCCATGCTGATTGATCTGGTGGATGCCAGTGAAGCAAGGGAAGATGATGAGAATTTCAAAAATGCGGTTGACCTGCTGTTTGAGGAGCTGGAAAAGGAGAACCCGAACCACTTTGCGGTCAGACAGTATAAAAAATACAAGCTGGCGGCGGGAGATGTATGCTCTAAGTGACTTCTTAATCATGGTTTTTTGTCATGGTTAGTGAAGCAGTCACTTAGAGCATTTTCATTTCAGGAGGTACAGCCATGAGAAACGAGAAAATCACCCCTCTGTATGAGCGTTTGAGCCGTGATGATGAGTTACAGGGCGAGAGTAACTCTATATCGAACCAGAAAAAGATGTTGGAGGACTTTGCCCGCCGGAATGGTCTGCCGAACCCCACCCACTTCACCGATGACGGCGTATCGGGAACCCGTTTTGACCGCCCCGGCTTTCTGGCGATGATGGAGGAAGTCGAGGCCGGACGGGTGGAGGCCATCGTCATAAAGGACATGAGCCGCCTGGGGCGCGACTATCTGAAAGTCGGTCAAGTCATGGAGATTTTGCGGCAGCGCGGTGTGCGGCTGATCGCCATCAATGACGGTGTGGACAGTCTGAAAGGCGATGATGATTTTACCCCGTTCCGCAACATTATGAACGAGTTTTACGCCCGCGACACCAGCCGGAAAATCCGCTCCGTGTTCAAGTCCAAGGGCATGAGCGGCAAGCACCTGACCGGCACCGTTATCTACGGCTATCTGTGGGACGAGAAGCGGGAACACTGGCTTGTTGACGAAGAAGCCGCCGAAGTGGTACGCCGCATCTTTTCCCTGACGATGGAGGGCTACGGCCCCTATCAAATCTCGAAGCTGCTGTCCGAGGCAAAGATTGAAATCCCCGCTGTCCACCTGGCGCGCTTTCACGAGGGCGTAAACAGGTCAAAGCCGGTCAAAGACCCCTGCGGCTGGGGATCGTCCACCATCGTGAACATCCTGAAAAAGCGGGAATATCTGGGCCACACCATCAATTTTAAGACCCGCAAGCACTTCAAGGACAAGAAAAGCCACTATGTGGATGAAAGCGAGTGGACGATTTTTGAGAACACCCATGAGGCCATTATCGACCAGGAAACCTTTGACAATGTGCAGCGTATCCGGGGAAACGCCAGACGCTACCCAGACGGCTTTGGCGAGGCCCATCCCCTGACCGGCCTGATGTACTGTGCCGACTGCGGCGGCAAGATGTATGTCCATCGCGTCAATAATGGCAAGCGTGACCCACAGTTTACTTGCAGCCAGTACAGCAAAATACCATGCGGGACGCTTTGCGGCACACAGCACCGCATCCGGGCCGAGGCTATCCTGACCCTGATAACTGATATGCTCCGGGCCATCGCGGAATATTCCAGGAATGACCGGGCCGAGTTTATCCGCACCGTCCAGGAAACGCAGGCCGCCCAGCAGACCGCCGACATCTCCAAGAAGCGGAAACGGCTGGCCGCCGTCCAAAAGCGGGCCGGGGAACTGGAAAAGCTGATTTGCAAAATCTATGAGGACAACGCCCTGGGTAAGCTGCCGGACGCCCGGTATGAGGCCCTGGACGCACAGTATGCCAAAGAGCAGGACACTCTCCATGCGGAAATCACGGAACTGGAAAAGGCCGTTACCGGCTATGAGCAGAGCCGGAAATCTGCGGAGAAGTTTATTGCCCTGATTGATAAGTACGAGAACTTCGACACGCTGACAAACACCATGCTCAACGAGTTTGTAGAGAAAATCCTTGTCCATGAACGCGCCCGGAAAGGCAGCCAGGACACCACGCAGGAGGTTGAAATCTACTTCAACTTTGTGGGCCGGTATATCCCGCCCGCCTTGCAGCCGGTTCCCCTGACCCCGGAGGAACAGGAAGAACTGCGGAAGAAGGAGGAACGCAAGGACAGGCTTCACCAGAACTACTTGCGCCGCAAGGCCAATGGCAAACAGAAGGAATGGGAAGAACGCTACAACGCCAAGCGCAAGGCCCAGGTGGAGGCAGCAAAGGCCGCGATCCGGGCAGAGGATATGGAGAAGGGCATTTTTACCACCGTCAGCCAGTTACCCAGGCAGGAGCCGCGCAAGGCCACCATATCGGCCAGCGCCGCAGTTTAACCGTCACAGTGCAAAGGAGGACGAACATGAACAAATTGACTTACACCCGCTGCGGGGATTACTACATCCCCAACCTGAAACTTTCCGAGCAGCCGGAGGCCCCCATCGGCAAGTATGGCCGTATGCGGCAACGCTACCTGAAGGAACACCGGCCCGGCCTTTACAGCAGCCTGATTTTGAGCGAAAAGCTGTATCCGCACCTGTTGGAGATTGACCGGGCGGCGCGAGAGCGGATAGACGCCATGCTGCCCCGCATGATGGAGGCGGCGGGCGTCACCGAGGAATTGAAAGCCCGTGACCCTATGCGCTGGGTGGGGCTGATGAACATGCTGAAAGCGCAGGTGGAGGAAGTTGTGTTATCAGAACTGGTTTTTGATTGATTAGATATATGAGCAGAGGTCGGCTTGTCGGCCTCTGTTAACTTTTAATTACTTCGACATATCTTTAGCCTTGTTTTCTCCAAAGTGAAGAAATACAATAAAAGTATTGACGAATCAGAAATAGAGAAAAAGTTGAAAAAAGAGTGCTATACTCATTTGTTAGGAGGTGTGTAAAGTGGGGGTAAAAATACTAATCGCTGACGATGAAAGCGATATTGTTTCTATGCTCGACAGCTTTTTTGAAAGCAAGGGCTTTCGTGTCCTGACCGCTTTCAATGGTGCAGAAACACTAAAGCAAGTGGAAAAACAACCGGATATTATTTTGCTTGACATCAATATGCCCGGAACAGACGGGTTAGAAGTTTGCAAGCGTATCCGCGATCACGTATCCTGTCCGATCCTTTTTCTGACTGCCCGAATTGAAGATACAGATAAGGTGAAAGGCTTTGCTGTTGGCGGTGATGATTATATTGTGAAGCCCTTTTCCCTCGTAGAACTTGAAGCGCGGGTGCGCGCTCATCTGCGCCGGGAAGCGCGAC
Organism: Waltera acetigignens; assembly: GCF_025567015.1. Taxonomy (NCBI): domain Bacteria; kingdom Bacillati; phylum Bacillota; class Clostridia; order Lachnospirales; family Lachnospiraceae; genus Waltera; species Waltera acetigignens. Next base: position 91,361 of record NZ_JAOQJO010000011.1, read on the forward strand.
ATAATTTTGAAGCGCAGATCAAGTTCGCCGGCGATTTGACGATTGACTATTCAGAGCGTTGCCTGTTCTTCGACGGTAAGCGTGTGGGGCTTGCCAAAAAGGAATTTGATATTGTGGAGCTACTTTCTCAAAATCCGGGACAGGTCTTTGATAAAGAACGGATTTATGAGCGTATTTGGGGTTATGACAGCGAGGGCGACAGCAGCGTTGTGGCAGAGCATATCCGCAGGATACGGACTAAAATTGCTGCATATACCGACCACATATATGTTGAAACAGTTTGGGGGTGTGGATACAAATGGGTCAAATAAACTGCCGTAGGCATAATTTATCTCTCCGAAAAAGCCTTATTCTCTATGTAATTGCTTTTGTTGTACTCGCAGTTTTTCTTTCCGTAGCCACTTTTTTTATTTGCGGCAGTGCTGCTGAAGATATTAGATCATCTTATCCTCCGTCCGGCGAAAAATATTATTTGACAAATGAACAGGGGGAACAATTGGGCGAGGGAGCTTACATTGGGACTGAACTTGCCCCAATGTCCAACCAGGACGAGCACACAATCGCTATACTGGAGATGCTTCCCGTACTTGCTGCACCGATTTACTCCGCGTTCTGTATTATCGCTGCTGCGCTATTATTTTACAGGAACAAGCTGAAAAAACCGCTTGCTGAACTGCGGGTGGCTTCTGAAAAAATAGCGAGCAATGACTTGGATTTTTCAATCGACTATGAAAACAACGATGAATTGGGACAGCTTTGCGCGTCCTTTGAAATCATGCGGACAACCCTTGCGGACAATTTCTCTAAAATGTGGCGGCAAGTTGAAGAACGAAAAGCACTCAACGCCGCTTTTGCTCACGATTTGCGTACCCCTCTGACAGTACTAAAGGGCTATAATGAAATGCTGCAAGCCAGCGACAATTCCCAAACGAGGGAAACCGCCGCCACAATGGGAAAGCATATCTCCCGTATGGAAAACTATGTAAGCAGCATGAGCAACATTAGGCGTATGGAAGATACGCAGCCGGAGTACAAGCTGATTGACTTGCAACCGTTGGTATCTTCTTTGTATGATAGCGCAAAAATCGTTTGTACGAAAAACGGAAAAGAGTTGATTTTACAAAATGACATACCTGTTTTGCAGCTATCTCTTGACAGTGCATTTATCTCACAGGTATACAACAACTTGATTTCTAACGCTGTGCGGTATGCCCGGACTTTGGTAATAATATCTTTCGCCTTGCATGACAACGGTTTGCTGCTTTCCGTATCAGACGATGGGAATGGTTTTGATAAAGACAGCCTACAAAAAGCTGCAAATCCGTACTTCACAGGGGAAAGCAACCATTCCGAGCATTTCGGACTTGGGTTATATATTTGCAAGCTGCTTTGTGAACACCACAACGGCTATTTGAAGATCGAAAATACTACAACCGGGGCAAAAGTATCCGCCTACTTCAAATCTCCCGCTTTGTAGATAAAAAGTAGATATTTCCCCGCTATACTCTCCATGAAAACACATGGAGAGTATTTTATTGCTCCCTATGGAGAAAGGAGCTTTGTTATGGAATTAAAAATAGTTGGACTGACAAAAAAGTTTGGTTCCAAAACCGCCGTAGACAATTTGAATATTACCCTGACCAATGGTGTCTACGGCTTGCTGGGCGCAAATGGCGCAGGAAAAACAACGCTTATGCGTCTGCTCTGCAATATCCAAAATCCTACTTCCGGGAAAATTCTGCTGAACGGGAAAAACATTGTTGGGCTGGGTGAACGCTATCGCAATCTTTTGGGCTACTTACCCCAGCACTTCGGATATTACCCGGATTTTTCAGCGTTTGACTTTCTACTCTATGTTTCTGCCCTAAAAGGCTTGGACGAGAAGGCAGCGCGGAAGAAGTCAAAAGAACTGCTGGAAGCGGTAGACTTATCGAGGGAAAGTAAGCACAAAATCAAAACTTTTTCGGGAGGAATGAAACAGCGTTTAGGGATTGCACAAGCCATGCTCAATGATCCCCGCATTTTGATTTTAGACGAGCCGACGGCGGGGCTTGACCCGAAAGAGCGCGTCCGTTTCCGCAATTTGATTAGTGCCTTTTCCAAAGACCGCATTGTAATCCTGTCTACGCATATTGTTTCCGATGTGGAGTTTATCGCGGAGGAAATCATTATGATGAAGTCCGGGCAAATCATTCATTTTGGAAATCCGCAGGAGATCACTTCTGAAATCGACGGTCAAGTATGGGAATGTACAGTTCCGACTGCCTATGCGGAAAAATACGCGGCTGCCTACAATACAAGTAATCTGCGGAACATCAGCGAAAACCAGACGATCTTACGGATTATTGGAGATCGTCCGCCTATGGAAAATGCGGTAAGGGTGCAGCCTACTTTGGAAGATTTGTACCTGTTCTATTTCAAAGGGGGTTGTGAAGAATGAAAAAACTAATTCTTTTTGAACTGCGGAAAGTATTTTCAAAGCGTTTATCTTTGATTGCTCTGGTCGGAATACTTCTGTTTTCCGTCTTGATTTCCTTTTCTACCTATCAAAACAAATATGCTTTTGACGGTGTAAATGCGGAAGGTTCAGGTAAAACGGCAGTAGAAATCGACAAGGGAATTGCCGCGAAATATGAAGGAATCCTGACAGACGAAAAAGTGCAGCAAATGATGTCTGATTTTGCACCGACATCAGATTTACATGGATTGAGTGCAATCTATGTTTATCAAAACGCCATGCAATCGGCAGCCTTTTCACGGTTTTCTGATAAAGAGGGAAATTGGAACGGATTAAGTGTTTCTGATGTATTTGGCAATGAAGAAATCAAAATTGGCTATGTGGACGGTTGGCTTTCCACCAGCCGAAACATGGTGCGGGTTTTTGTCGCGCTTGCTCTTGCGGTTATCATCATGCTTGCTCCGATTTTCTCCGGCGAGTATGAAGGTGTTGATAATATCATATTGACAAGCAAGTACGGTAAAACCAAATGCGCTACTGCAAAGGTGATTGCAGGTATTATCACCGCCATTCTCACTACCACGCTGGTTGCAGCAATTAACCTGCTTCTTGCTTTTGTTTTTTATGGAACAGAAGGGTTGGATTGCAGTATTCTATTTGCCCCCAGTGATTATGTGGAAGCGTTTATCCCTTTTAATATCACCTGCGGTACGCTGCTCAAATATCAAATTCTGCTGGCATTTACCTGTACGCTTAGCGTTACGGGAATTACACTGTTCCTATCTGCAATCAGTAAAAATCAGATTGTAGCTTTGGTTGCGGCGATGGCAATTTTTCTTTTTCCCGTTTTGCTGCCGATCACCGAAGTAAATCCATTGTTCCGATTGGTTGGACTTCTTCCGATCTATCATGTACTGGCCATTTCGCTCCTGTCGGTGGAACAAATGAGTAACGGGATGCTGTATGCGATATGGGCAATCCCGGCAGCACTGCTCTTTTTGGGAGTTGGTGCAGGTATCTCTCGCCGTGTATTTGCAAAGCACCAAGTTTCATAAATCTGGAATAATCTGCCGGACGACGGCAAAAGAAAAAAAGCCGTCGTACAGCAGACAATCACCATGCCCTAAACACACTTACGGCGGCTTTGACAAAATCAAGGCCGCCGTTCCTTATGCCCTCAACAAAGGAGTGACGCCTATACGCCAACACGGCGGCTTTAGGAGGGAGCCGCCATGAAGCACACTGACCGCCGACAAATTCAGACGATATTTGAACTATCGTCAAAAAAAGCCCGGCCACCGAACAGGCTCCGTCTGGCGGCCAGTGCGAAAATTGTCACAATGTAACTGAATACCGTATTTTTTGCGCTCGAATGGCTTCATGCTGTCCGGGCGTTTTTTCATACCTATGGGGCCGGAACATCGGGCCAACATGGCCCGAACCTTGCCCCCGGTGTCGTTCCCCGCCGCCCCGTTCAGATTTTCCCGCAAAAATCTGAACGGAGGAAAGGCCGATGGAAGTCACCATCAATTACAACGGACAAGCTGTGGCCGTGGAGGTCACGCTGGAAGTCTATGAATTTCTTGACCGGGCCGACCACAAAGCCGAGAACCTGTCCCATGAGCAGCGGCGGCATTGGGATGGCCGGAAGTTTGACGAATACATAGTTGCCACCGAGGGCGTGGGTATCTACGGCGAAACGCCGGAGGAATACCTTTGCCGCATGGAAACGCTGGACGAGCTGATGGCCGTCCTGGACACCTGCACCGAGGCCCAGCGCCGCCGGTTCCTGCTCTATGCCCTGGACGGTTTGAGCTATGCGGAGATCGGAACGATTTGCGGCTGCTCAAAGTATTCTGTCCGGGACTCCATTATCGCGGTTAGAAAAATTTTCAAAGATTTTTTTGAAAACAGACCCCACGAATGACCCCTTTTCGGGCTACCAAGTGAAAGGGATTGTTTCCCTTATCCCAGCGGGAGGCGGACAGCGGACAAGCTGCCCGCCTCTCCCATTTTCAGGAGGTAAGCCTATGAAAACAATCAATCTGCGGTGGATTTATCCCCACTACCGGCATGACGAGTTTGTGGAGGTCAGCGATGAAGTTTGGGAGGTCATGCGGCAGGCCCAGCGCGAGATGAACAACTATGAGCGCCGGAAGGTCTACCACCGCGCCTGGTACTCTCTGGACGCATATAGCTGGGCGGAGAACTACGCGCTGGAACACGGCAGATCGCCGGAGGAAATCCTTTTGGAGCGCGAGGAACGGGCCGCCCGCCTGCGGCTGATTGCCACCTTGCCGGAGGCCCTGTCCCATGCCACTCCCACCCAGGCCCGCCGCATCCGGGACTACTACATCGCCGGTATCAACCAGCCGAAAATTGCCCGGATGGAGGGCGTACACAGCAGCAAGGTCAGCGTTGCCATCCGGCGGGGCCTGCGGAATATGCGCCGCTGCTATGACGGCCTTTTCCCATCAGAGTGAGGGCGGGCCTATGCAGACCATCAACCTCAAACAGTATTATCCGTTCTGCACCGAGGATACCTTTGTGGAGGTGTCGGATGAAATCGTTGAAGCGTTCCTGCTGGACAAGCGGGCCGAGGCTGCCAGGGAGCGCAAGATGTACCGCTACAAGGCCCACTACTCCCTTGACTGTGACGATGGGATTGAAAAAGCCGCCATCGGCTGGGCGCAGCCATCGCCGGAGGACTACATCGTACAGAAAGAGGAACAGGCCGAACACGCCGAACTGCTCCGGCGGCTCTATGAGGCCATTTCCTCTCTGCCCCCAACGCAGGCCCGCCGCGTCCATGCCCGATATATGCTGGGGATGAAAGTAAAGGACATTGCCGCGATGGAGGGCATTACCCCATCCCAGGCTGGGAAGTCCATCCATGCGGCGCTCCGGCGGATGCGCCGGTACTTCATACGCCGGAAATGGACAAGCGGCCTATGAAAACCATCAACCTGAAAAAATACTACTACCCGATTTGCAAGAAAGACACCTTTGTGGAAGTGCCGGACGAGGTTGCAGACACCATTGTGGAGGAAAGCCGCGCAGAGAACGCCAATGACGCAAAGCAGCACTATCACTGTTACTCTCTGGACGCTTCACCCGGCATAGAACACCATTTCCCGGAACAAGTCATCTCCCCGGAAGATATTCTGATGGAGAAAGAAACGGAACGGGAACAGGAGGCCGCCCGCGCCCTGATGATGGAACGGCTCCAGGAGGCTCTTGCCACCCTGACACCCCGGCAGGCAAGCTGCCTTCATGCCCGGTTTTGGGAGGGCAAGCCCTTTAAGGAGATTGCCGAGGCCGAAGGCTTCATGACATCAGCGGCCATTGTCACGGTTCGCAACGCCATTATCAAGTTACAGAAATATTATATCAAGCGCGGCTGGATGGAGCCGCCAAAGGAGAAAACGATATGCACAAAGACAACACCGCCCAAGCGAAATCGAAAAAGGACGAGCGCGAAGAAGTCCTGAAGGAAATCCGGCAGCTTGAGAACCGCCAGAAGATTTTGGAGAACAAGCAGCGCAATGAGGAACGCAAGGCCCGCACCCGCCGCCTGATTGAGCGCGGGGCCATTTTGGAGGGCATTTTTCCTCTGGCCCCCGGCCTTCCCGGCGTAGAGGTCAAGGCGTTCCTGATTGCCCTGTCCCATCTTCCGGGGGCGGCGGAACTGGCCGCAAAACTGCCGAAATCCGGGGACAAGCCGTAAATCCCTTGTTTACAAGGGCGCACTTATACACCGTTGCCGGTGCTGTGCGCCCTGCCGGGGGCGTTGCGTACTTCGTCCGCGATGGGAAGCTACGCTCCCCAAACCCCTTGTGCGCTCTGCGCAGCCAAACACCCGCTTTGCGTTTGTCCGGCTCCACAGAGCCTGTTATCCCCCTCACTGAAAGGAGGTGTTCCCCATAGATTTCTGTCATATCCCCGTCAGTATCATCAAGCGCAGCGCAGGCCGTTCTGCCGTTGCCGCAGCTGCTTACCGCAGCGGAACCAAGCTGACAAATGAATGGGACGGAATGACCCACGACTACACCCGGAAAGGCGGCATTGTTCATGCGGAGATCATGCTGCCTGCCCACGCCCCGCCGGAATTTGCAGACCGTTCTATCCTCTGGAACAGCGTGGAGCAAATCGAGAAAGCAAGGGACAGCCAGCTTGCCCGTGAGATCGAGGCAGCCCTGCCCCGTGAACTGTCCGGCGAACAACAGCTTGCCCTTGTGCGTGCCTATGTGAAGGACAACTTTGTAGACAAAGGAATGTGTGCCGACTTTGCTATCCATGACAAGGGAACCGGCAATCCTCATGTCCATATCATGCTGACACTCCGGCCTTTGAAAGAAAATGGACAGTGGGGCGCAAAGTGCCGCAAGGCATACGATCTGGACGAGAATGGACAGCGTATCCCGGATGGGAAAGGCGGCTGGAAAAATCATCGGGAGGATACGACTGACTGGAACGATAAAGGAAATGTGGAGATTTGGCGGGCAGCGTGGGCAGCCTACACCAACCGGGCGCTGGAATCTGCCGATAGACCGGAGCGCATTGACCACCGCAGCTACAAGCGGCAGGGCATTGATAAAATTCCCTCTGTCCATCTGGGGCCAGCTGCCAGCCAAATGGAAAAGCGCGGTATCCGCACCGACAAGGGAGAAGTAAACCGGCAGATTGCCGCTGACAACAAGCTGCTGAAAGAAATCAAAGCCCGCATTACCCGTCTTTATCTCTGGTCGAAAGACGAAGCGGAAAAACCACAAACACAGCAAAGCAGCTTGACCGCCTTGTGGGAGGCCCAGCAGCAGTTGAACGCTCCCCACACCCGCACCGGCAAAATCCGGGCCTTGCAGGAAAGTGCTGCACTATTCAGCTTTTTGCAGGCAAACGGCATCCAGTCTATGCAGCAGCTTCATGAAAAAATCGCTGATATGAACAGCCGTTACTATGACCTGCGGGGAAAGATCGTCAAGGCCGAGCGCCGGATCGCCACCCTTACCGAACGAGGGGAGATGTGGGAACAGTACAACCAGTACAAGTCCATCCACAAACAGCTTGCCAAAGTAAAGCCGGAAAAGCGGGAACAGATTGAGCAGCGCCACAGCCGGGAACTGATCCTGTATGACGCAGCAGTCCGGTATCTGAAAGACTTGAAAGACAGCGGCGAGGGAATCACCCCGAAGGCATGGCAGCGGGAAATCGACCAGCTGGCCGCCGGAAAGCAGACGGACACGCTTGCCATGAAATCCATGCGGGAGGATTTGAAAGCAGTGGAACGGCTCCGCAAAACCGCCGAGCAGCTGTCCCAGCAGGAACGGAACAAGTCTCACGACCGGGAGCCGGAGCGGTAAAGGATACTGCATTTTGGCGTACCCCTGTCAAGTGTGTCGCGTTTCACGACATACCTTTGCATACAGAAAAACCGCCGTACAGGTTTCCCCATACGGCGGCAGACTGTTTATTTGCCGAACAAATCGCTGTGTGTGCCGGTGCGGGCCAGCGTCAGCACCAGAACATCATCCTCTATGCGGTAGACAAGCAGCCAGTCTGGGAGAATATGACATTCCCGATGACCTGCCCAATCGCCGGACAGGTCATGGTCGCGGTTCTTATCCGGCAGCGGTTCGCCCATTGCCAGCAATGCTACGACCTGCTCCAGCAGCTCGATCTTCAAGCCACGCTTGATGGCTCGTTTGTAGTCTTTTTTGAAACTGGTCGTGTACTTGACGGTATATTTGGTTTCTTTCATCTTTTCAGGTCAGCAAACAACTCGTCAAGGTCATTATAGCCCTTTACAGACGGGTCTTTTGCAATCCTTTCCGCTTCCAGCATGGCAGCAACCGTTTCTTTGTTCGGCTGTTCCAGCCTTACCTCAAAGGGAATACCGCCTTCACGAAGCGACTGGCGCACAAAGATGTTAAACGCCGTAGTCAGGTTCATGCCAAGTTCCATAAACAGTGCGTCCGCCTGCGCTTTCAAATCTGCGTCCATGCGGATACTGATGTTTGTGGTATTTCCAGCCATACGATCAACCCCTTTCTGCTGGCAATTATAGTATATGCCATTTGCACGAAGAAAACAATACTTTGCACGAATATTTAACAATAAATTCATTCAAGGAGGTTAGCTGCACTATGAAAGAAATCATTTATGAAGAACAACAAGACTGAACCTATCCCCGTCATGGATTACCGCCAGTACCGCAGAGCGCGGAGGCTGGTGCATGAGTGCTGTAACTACATCGACGGAAACTGTATCTCCCTGGACGATGGGGAGGAATGTGTCTGTGTCCAGTCTATTTCCTACTCCCTGTTGTGCAGGTGGTTTCGGGCGGCGGTATTACCACAGGATAAGGAACTGGAAACGGCGCTGTTCCACCGGCTGAATGCTAAGAAATGCTCCGTATGTAGGGCGCTGTTTACCCCCGGTTCCAACCGGGCCAAATACTGCCCGGAATGTGCCGCACGCATGAAGCGGATCAACGCCGCAAAGCGCAAGCGGAAACAACGGGAGAAATGTCACGCTTTAGGGGCTGAAAAACCCTTGTAAATCAAGGCTTTTTTCGAGGGTGTCAAAGGCAGGCTGATAGATTTATCCTCCGACCCCTAAAACGGCCTTAAAATGCGTACAGAATCCCAAGAGAAACCCCAAGGAGGAACCCTATGTCAGACAACCGAAAATATTATTACCTGAAACTCAAAGAAAACTATTTTGATGATGATTCCATCGTGCTGCTGGAAAGTATGCAGGACGGTGTGCTGTATTCCAACATTCTGCTCAAGCTGTATCTGAAATCGCTGAAACATGGCGGGCGGCTCCAGCTTGACGAGGGCATCCCTTACACGGCGCAGATGATTGCCACCATTACCCGCCAGCAGATCGGCACTGTGGAGAGAGCCTTGCAGATCTTTTTGAAGCTGGGTCTTGTGGAAGTGCTGGACAGCGGCACATTCTACATGAGCAACATCGAACTTTTAATCGGCCAGTCCTCTACCGAAGCCGAGCGAAAGCGGGCTGCGAGGCTCCAAAACAAGGCTCTTTCTGCGCTTCGGACAAGTGGCGGACATTTGTCCGACATTCGTCCACCAGAGATAGAGATAGAGTTAGAGAAAGAGATAGAGATAAAGAGAGAGATAGAGAAGGTACGCCCTGAAACGGGGCACCTTTCCCACACTTATGGCCATTACCAGAATGTTTTCCTGACGGATGAAGAACTGGCAGACTTGCAGGCCAGCTTTCCTGCTGTATGGGAACAGTACATCGAAAAACTGTCCGAGTACATGGCTTCTACCGGCAAGCGTTATCAGAGCCATGCAGCGACCATCCGGCGCTGGGCCGGTGAGGACGCGAAGAAAGCAGCCCCGCCCTCTCGCAACCGGGATTACAGCGTAAAGGAGGATGAAACCGTATGATTGAGATTACCGCAGAAATCCGGGCGCTGATTGACAAGGCAGCCGCCGGTGTGGAACTGGCTGAGGACGAGTATATAGACCTGTCAGACGGTCTCATCCACTGTAAGAAATGCGGCGGCCAGAGGCAGACTGTTGTGCCATGCTTCGGGAAATCCGGCTACTTTATGCCGCGCTGCATCTGCCAGTGCCAGCGGGAGGCTGAGGAGCAGCGCAAGGCTGCTGAAGAACGGCAGCGCCGCATGGAGCGTATCAAACGCCGAAAGGCCCAGGGCCTGCAAGACCGCTATCTGTACGACTACACCTTTGCCAACGACAACGGCCAAAATCCCCTGATGGACAAGGCCCGCGCCTATGTGGAGAACTGGAAGGAGGCATACAGGAACAACACCGGCCTGCTGCTGTTCGGGGATGTGGGAACCGGCAAGTCCTTTTTCGCCGGATGTATTGCCAATGCTTTACTTGACCAGGATGTGCCTGTGCTGATGACGAACTTCCCCACCATTCTGAACCGCCTGACCGGGATGTTTTCCGAGGACAAGGCCGACTTTATCGCCAGCTTTGACGAGTACGACCTGCTTATCATTGACGATTTGGGTGTGGAGCGCAGTACCGAGTATGCGATGGAGCAGATGTTTTTTGTCATTGACAGCCGCTACCGCAGCTGCAGACCCATGATTATCACAACAAACTTGAAACTGTCCGAGTTGAAAAACCCGCCTGATCTGGCCCACGCCCGCATCTATGACCGTATTCTGGAACGGTGTGCGCCGATTCTTTTTGACGGGAAGAATTTCCGGGAAGAAAATGCCAGTGCTACCCGACAGACAGCAAAAGACATTGTAAACAGTAAGCAAGACTGATTTTTTACCGGGCGGCACAGACCCGTTCGGAGAAAGGAGCGCCATGAACAGAGAACCCCGTACTATGCAGGTGGCAGACGCCGCTACTGCGTCCAGAGCGCCGGAAAACACGCCAGCGATGGTAAAGAAAATCGGTAAGACAACCTACAAGGTTCATGTCCATTTCAGCAATACCAGCACAGAAACCATGAGCGATAAAATCAAGCGTATGCTCAAAAATGAAATTCAGCAGATGTGACAGACTGATAAACGAAGCCGCCTTGTGCTAAACTGATGATGGTACGCACCAGAATTTTTGTCAAGGAGGACACGAAAATGCTTTACACAGAAAAAGAGAAGCATGAAATTGAACGAGTAAAGGAGGTCTTTGCGGAACATCTGCGGCAAAGCCCTGATTTTGAACTGCTCTGGTCGGACAAGGTAGGCTATGTCTGGCTGGCGATTGGCGTAAATCCACTTTATGTGGATACTGGCATCAGGATAGAATCAGCCGCCGATCTCTGCTTCAAGTGTTTGGATGATGTTGCTATGGATGTTTTGTATATGACGGGCAACGATCATGCACCGGAAGCAGCCGACCCGCTGGAATTAGCCGAAATCAAGCGGCGCTGGGAGCCATATATCAACCAGCTGCCAGACTATGCGTATCTCTGCAAAGACCTGCTGAACGGAAAAATGTAATCTATCAAACGAGGTGTCAGGAGCCATACGGTGCTTCTGACACCTTTTTTGTGGATTTTTGTGAATTTGATTAAAAAGTCCTTGACAATTTGTCTCTGGAAAAACAGCAAAATCAATTCTGATTAGCTGTGGTGCGAGGTTGGCACCATTTGATATTAAGGAGCTGCGTGACCTGACTTCTTATGATGAACTGGAGCTTGATACGTTGGGAGAGAAAAAGACAGCATTGTTTGTCATTATCTCGGATACCGATGCAACATTCAATTTCATTGTAAGTATCATGTATTCGCAGTTATTCAATCTGCTTTGTGACAAGGCAGATGATGTATATAATGGGAGACTGCCGATTCACGTCCGGTGTTTACTGGACGAGTTTGCGAACATTGGGCAGATTCCGCAGTTTGAGAAGCTGATTGCTACCATTCGTAGCCGGGAAATATCAGCTTCTATTATTTTGCAGTCAAAGTCACAGCTAAAGGCTCTGTACCGGGACAACGCTTCCACGATTGAAGGAAACTGCGACACTACCCTGTTTCTGGGAGGAAAAGAGAAAGATACTCTGAAAGACTTGGCAGAAATCCTTGGAAAAGAAACAATTGACCTTTATAATACCTCGGATACGAGAGGTACGAGCCAGTCCTACGGTCTGAATTATCAAAAGACCGGAAAGGAGTTAATGAGTCAGGACGAGATTGCGGTTATGGATGGCAGCAAGTGTATCATGCAGCTTAGAGGTGTGAGACCATTTTTCTCAGATAAATTTGATATAACGAAGCATAAGCAGTACCCGCTGTTATCCGATTATGACAAAAAGAATGAATTTGACATTGAAAAATACGTCAAGAACCGCAACAGACTCCGCTTTAAGAGGAATGATGTGGTGGATGAGGTATGCGATGTCGGAGAAATCACAGCTTAACTTCTGGACATTGTGACCAGAAGTTGTTTTACAACTGAATATGGAACTTATGATATGGGAGCTTTTCTAAAAATTATAATTCAGAGAAGCTCCCTTTTTATTTTTTGAAAAAGGAGACAAACAAATGGGCTTTTTTACAACATCAGTAACAGGACTTAAAACAGTAGTAACCGCAATCGGTGCAGGTGTCGGCGTATGGGGAGTTATCAATCTTCTGGAAGGATATGGTAACGATAATCCCGGTGCAAATGCTCATGTGCGATAAAGTAACACACAAGAAATTGATAGACAGCAACTTGCTATTCCGTAAAATTAGTAGAAATTTATTGTCGAAAATGATACAATATAACAGCAAAAAGATATTTTTTTGAGGAGGAACCATCATTGAATCAAACACAATATAATTTTTCGACATCGAAAACACTTGTAAATATCCTTGTTTACTTTCTGTTATTTTTGGCAGGAGATTTATTTAGCAGTATTTCTTTTGATTTGCTTTTTTCGTTTGTGGAACTTCCGAGCAATGCACTATATGTAATTCTAAGAATGTTGGGGGCTTTATTACTAACCGCTTTCCTTTTTTGGCTTTATACAACAAAAGGACTCCACTTGAAAATGAAAGATTTTGGTATTACACCGAACATAAAAAAATGGGGTGTTCTAATATCTGTTTTTCTTCCAGTATTCGTTACAGCTATTTTTGCAATGATTGGTAAATTTGAAGTCAACTCTTTTTCGGCGGGTGAAATATGTTTAATTATAATAGCTTCCATGCTTATAGCACTAAAGTCGGGAATAACAGAGGAAATGTTGTTTCGTGGGTATATTATGAAATTATTGGAGAGTAGATGGAATAAATATATAGCAATTTTAATTCCATCGTTTCTTTTCAGTTTAGTACACATTCCCTCAATGGAAACCTTTACTGTTAGCGGTGTTCTGCTTTTAATCATTAGCGGTACAGTAGTAGGAATCATGTTTTCTCTTGTTTCCTACAAAGGAAAATCCATAAGTAATAGTGCCTTATTACACGCCGCATGGAACTTTATTATGATAACAGATATTCTCCATATTACGACAGCGCAAGGAACTTATGGAAGTCCGATTTTTTCGATAATAATATCTTCAGATAATGTTTTCCTTACAGGAGCAGGGTTTGGAATAGAAGCATCTATAATCGCAATTATTGGATATATTCTTGTTTGTGGGTTTGTGCTGATTCCGAAGAAAAAGTAAAGACTATTCAATTCAATAATTGATAGCAAATCCAGCCGAGCCAGTCAACGGCAAGTAAATGGGCTTCGCCCACCGTTGACAGCCCCGCCTGTCTTTGCAAATGTGCAGTCAAGAGGACGATAGCCCAAAGTGCTACCGCCCTCTTTTATTTACAACTGAATAACCGCCGCCCCGCAGCGGCACACGAAGCAGTAAATCCGAAAAAGATTTGCTGCTTTTTTTGAGCCCATTTTTGGCAAATTTCCAAAAGTTCCGTATTAGACAGTGAAGCCCCAAAAGGCTGCCATTTTTTCATACAGCGGGCAAAACGCAGCTTCCGAAACGCCTTATTGTCGGGAAAGACCGAGCCGCCGAAAAAGTCCTTGCCGGAAAGTCCGTCCATTCTGCTCTTTTATGGTTTGTAGGGAGTAAGGGGGAGAATGCCAGCCCGCCGCCTTTTATGAAAAAAGCTGGTTATAGATTTCCCGAAAAAGTGGCAGTAGCAAGTGAGGGCAATCCAACAGCTCTTTATGAAAAAAGCTGGTTGCGATTTCTCAAAAAAGTGGCAGTAGCAAGTGAACGGCAGTCCGGCAGTTTCTTAGAGCAAGATTCTACCGCAGTACCAAATTTCGCTTATCGCTCATTTTGTCCTTGCGGGAATCTTGTTGGGGAGTGCCTTCCCCAAACCCTGCTTATGCGGCTTACGCCGCTTGAAAAATTCCCGCAAATTCTTTTCGGATTATTTCAAAAACAGTTCCGCTACACACCCCGTTTTTCTCCTATTAGTGAGAGGACACCACGCACAGAAAGGAGGTCAACCACCTATGAAACGATATAACATGCCCCACCGCAGCAGGGTAGTCAAGACCCGGCTGACCGATGAAGAATACGCCGACTTTACCGCCCGGCTTGCCCCTTATGGTATGAGCCAGTCCGAATTTATCCGGCAAGCCATTACACGGGCAACCATACGCCCCATTGTTACCGTTTCCCCGGTCAATGATGAATTGCTTGCCGCTGTCGGGAAGCTGACCGCCGAATACGGCAGGATCGGCGGCAACCTCAATCAGATTGCCCGGTATCTGAACGAATACGGCGTACCGTATAACGCCCTGTCCGGCGAAGTCCGAGCCGCCATTTCCGACCTTGCAGCCTTGAAGTTTGAAGTCTTGCAGAAAGTGGGTGAAGCTGTTGGCAACATTCAAACATATCAGCTCTAAAAATGCCGACTACGGAGCAGCGGAAGCCTACCTCACTTTTGAGCATGACGAGTTTACCATGAAACCCACCCTTGATGAAAACGGGCGGCTTGTTCCCCGTGAGGGCTACCGCCTTGCCACGCTGAACTGCGGCGAAGAAGATTTTGCTGTTGCCTGTCTGCGCTCCAATCTCCGCTATGGCAAGAACCAAAAACGGGAAGATGTGAAATCCCACCACTATATCATCAGCTTTGACCCACGGGACGGAACGGACAACGGTCTGACCGTTGATAAGGCGCAGTCGCTGGGCGAGGAATTTTGCAACGAGCATTTCCCCGGACACCAAGCCATTGTCTGCACCCACCCGGACGGGCACAATCACTCTGGCAACATTCATGTGCATATCGTCATAAACAGCTTGCGGATTGAAGCCGTCCCGCTTCTGCCCTACATGGACAGACCAGCGGACACGAAGGACGGCTGCAAGCACCGCTGCACAGACGCAGCTATGGAATATTTCAAGTCCGAAGTCATGGAGATGTGCCACCGGGAAAATCTGTATCAGATTGACCTTTTGCATGGCAGCAAGAACCGAGTGACCGAGCGTGAATACTGGGCGCAGAAGAAAGGGCAGCTTGCCCTTGATAAAGAGAACGCCGCCAGAGAAGCCACCGGACAGCCGACCAAGCCCACCAAGTTTGAAACGGACAAGGCGAAGCTGCGCCGGACGATACGGCAGGCACTTTCCCAAGCTGGCAGCTTTGACGAGTTTGCTTCCCTGCTTTTGCGGGAGGGCGTAACTGTCAAGGAGAGCCGGGGGCGGCTTTCCTACCTCACGCCGGACAGGACAAAGCCTATCACAGCCCGGAAGCTGGGGGACGATTTTGACAAGGCTGCTGTCCTTGCCCTGCTCACGCAGAACGCCCACAGAGCCGCCGAACAGACCACAGCCATACCCGAATACCCCCACACCCAAAAGGAACGCTTGCGAGAGGAAAAAACCGCAAAAACCGCCCCGGCAGACAACACCTTGCAGCGCATGGTTGACCGGGAAGCCAAGCGAGCTGAGGGCAAGGGCGTGGGCTATGACCGTTGGGCTTCCCTGCACAACCTCAAACAGATGGCGGCTACCCACAACTTCCTCATGGAGAACGAACTGCTTGACCTTGACAAGCTGGACGCAGCCGTGGAGAGCAGCCGGAAAGCTCTTTCCGAAGCAAGGGAAAGTCTGCGGGGCATTGAGCAGAGCATTTCCGACAAGAAAAGTCTGCGAAAGGTTGTCAACGATTACCGCCGCACCCGCCCCACCATTGACGCTCATAAAAAGCTGTCCGGCAGAAAAGCGGAGAACTACCGCCAGTCCCACGAAGCGGAATTTATCATCTATGAAGCTGCCCTGCGCCAGCTAAAGGTGCTTGCACCGGGAAAGAAGCTGCCCGCCACTTCCAAGCTGAATACGGAGATTGAAGCCCTCATTTCCGAGAAAAACGCAGCTTACAACACCTACCGCACCGCAAAAGCCGAGTATGAGCAGCTTGCCACCGCCAAACGGAACGCAGAGCAGATACTACACGGCACACCGAGCCGACAGAAAAAGCATGAACAGGAGCGTTAAAAACCGCCCCGAAATGATACCGAAACCATACAAAAGGCAGGGGGGTATGCCATACCCTATCCGCAATACCCCTGACCTTTCCAACGGGGCTTACAGGGCAGATTTTTCCCGAAAATGGCACCGGGAACATACAGATTTTGCCCCTGTCCCCTCATACCCGACCAAACCGAAGAAAGGAGCGTTTTTTCATGCCGAGAATGAGCAAGAAGCGGCGGCTGGAATGGGCGTTCTTCCTCAATGAGCGAAACCGCATTACTTTCAATGCCCTTTGCCGGGGCTGTACCCATGACTGCAAGCAGAGTTTTAGGGCTATCGTGGTACTCTGCCCCCGGTATTATTCAAAGAGATGGAAAGCCCGCCCCACAGATAAGGAGAACCAAGATTATGTCAGATAACCGCAAATATTATTACCTCAAACTGAAAGAAAGCTATTTTGACGATGACGCTATCGTGCTGCTGGAAAGTATGCAGGACGGTATGCTGTATTCCAATATCCTCTTGAAGCTGTACTTAAAATCGCTGAAATACGGCGGCACTTTGCAGCTTGACGAAAATATCCCCTACACCGCCCAAATGATAGCCACCATTACCCGCCAGCAGGTCGGCACAGTCGAGAGGGCTTTGCAAATCTTTATGAAACTGGGGCTTGTTGAACCGCTGGACAACGGGGCTTTGTATATGAGCAATATCGAGCTTTTCATCGGTCAGTCCTCTACCGAGGGGGAGCGTAAGCGCAGGGCAAGAATGAAGATTTCAGAGCAAAAACGGCTTAGTGGACAAGTGTCCGAAGCAAAAGCGGACATTTGTCCACCAGAGATAGAGATAAAGAAAGAGATAGATATAGAGATAGAAAAAGAGAGAGAGTTAAAACCGGGACGAGCCGCCCCCGCAGCTTACGGCAGATATAAAAATGTGATTTTGACAGATACAGAGCTTTCTGAACTGAAAGCAGAACTGCCCGACAAATGGGAGTATTACATTGACCGGCTATCCGGCTATATCGCTTCTACCGGGAGGAAATACAAGAACCATGCCGCCACTATCCGCAGATGGGCGGCTGACGATACCGCTAAAGCTGCCCCGAAAAAGGGCATACCCGATTACAGCTACAAGGAGGGAGAAAGTCTATGAAACCAGCTTTTGAAGATATGAGTTTACAGATACCAGCAGCCACCGCCGAGCCGGAGGACTACACAGGTGAGGACGGTCTACTCTACTGCGGCAAGTGCCGGACACCGAAAGAAGCCTATTTTCCGGCTGATAAGGTTGCCCTGTTCGGGCGTGACCGACACCCGGCAGAGTGTGACTGCCAGCGGGCGCAGCGCATGGAGCGTGAAGCCGCCGAACAGCAGAGAAAGCACCGGGACAAGGTAGAAGAACTGAAACGCCTGGGCTTTACCGACCCGGCTATGCGGGAATGGACTTTTGCCAATGACAACGGCAGAAACCCGCAGATGAAAACCGCCCGTTTCTATGTGGAGCATTGGGAGGACATGAAAGCCGGGAACATCGGCTATCTGCTCTGGGGCAGCGTCGGCACAGGCAAAAGCTACCTTGCCGGGTGCATTGCAAACGCCCTCATGGAGCAGGAAATCTCCGTAAAAATGACGAACTTCGCCGCTGTCCTCAATGACCTTGCCGCCACCTTTGAGGGCAGGAACGAATATATTTCCAAGCTCTGCCGCTATCCGCTGCTTATTCTTGATGATTTTGGAATGGAGCGTGGAACAGAGTACGGCTTAGAGCAGGTCTACAATGTGATTGACAGTCGTTACCGAAGCGAAAAGCCGCTGATCGTCACGACCAATCTAAGCCTTGACGAGCTGAACAATCCCCCGGACACAGCCCACAAGCGGATTTATGACCGGGTAACAGAGATGTGTACCCCTGTCTGCTGCTCCGGCGTGAATTTCCGCAGGGAAAAGGCACAGGAGAAAATGGAACGGCTGAAAAAGCTGATGAACGATTGAAAGGAGTTTGCCTATGACCGATAAAAAAGAGCATATCAAACACAGCATGAAAAGCACCGCACCCGCCGACTGCGTGACGGAAATCCGCATAGGGAACTCTGTTCTTGTGGTGTCCGGCTTTTTCAAGCAGAGTGCCACGGAAACCGCAGCCGACAAAATGGCTAAGGTGCTGGAAGCGGAAGCTGCTACACAAAAATCGGCAATATGACGGGCGGTAAAGAAGCATTTTTCACATTTTGCCGCTATACACGCCGCCCCGCCATGTGGTACAATCGAAGTACGGAATAGTGGGGCTGGCTGTCAGAAACGGAGGAAACCATGTTAAGACAGACAACCCAAAACCTTATTACCGCCCTTTATCCGAGATTATCCCATGAAGATGAATTGCAGGGGGAGAGCAACTCTATATCCAACCAAAAGCGCATTTTAGAAACCTACGCCAAGCAGAACGGCTTTACCAATCTCTGCTGGTACACGGACGATGGTTATAGTGGTGCGAACTTCCAAAGACCCGGGTTTCAAGCCATGCTTGCAGACATTGAAGCCGGAAAAGTCGGCACAGTCATAGTCAAGGATATGTCACGTTTAGGGCGAAATTATCTCCAAGTGGGAATGTACACAGAAATGCTTTTCCCACAGAAAGGCGTCCGCTTTATCGCTATCAATGACGGAGTGGACAGCGCAATGGGCGACAACGATTTTACCCCGCTGCGTAATCTTTTCAACGAATGGATGGTGAGAGATACGAGCAAAAAAATCAAGGCAGTTAAGAAAGCAAAAGGTCTAAGCGGAAAGCCTGTTACCAGCAAGCCCGTGTACGGCTACCTCATGGACGATGACGAGAATTTCATCATTGACGAGGAAGCCGCCCCGGTAGTCAAGCAGATTTACCAGCTTTGCCTTGCCGGAAACGGGCCTACCAAGATAGCCCGTATGCTGACCGAGCAGCAAATCCCCACGCCGGGGACGCTGGAATACCAGCGCACAGGCAGCACACGCCGCTACCACCCCGGCTATGAATGTAAGTGGGCGACCAATACTGTTGTTCATCTTCTGGAAAACCGGGAGTACACAGGCTGTCTTGTGAACTTCAAGACGGAAAAACCGTCCTACAAGATGAAGCACAGCATAGACAATCCCATTGAGAAACAGGCGATTTTCGAGAACCACCATGAGCCAATCATCGACTTGCAGACATGGGAACGGGTGCAGGAGTTACGCAAGCAGCGCAAACGCCCCAACCGCTACGATGATGTGGGCTTGTTCTCCGGCTTGCTGTTCTGCGCCGACTGCGGTCATGTGATGTACCAGCAGCGGTATCAGACCGACAAGAGAAAGCAGGATTGCTACATCTGCGGCAGCTATAAGAAGCGCACCGCCGACTGTACGGCGCACTTCATTCGCACCGACCTTTTGACGGCGGGTGTGCTGGACAATCTGCGGAAAGTGACCGCCTATGCACAGAAGCACGAAGCCCGGTTCGTGAAGCTGCTTATCCAGCAGAATGAAATGGGCGGCAAGCGGAAGCTGGCGGCGGCAGCCAAGCAGCTTGAACAGGTGCAGAGCCGCATTGCAGAACTTTCCCGCTACATCAAGCGTCTGTATGAGGACAATGTAAACGGGAAAATCAGTGATGAGCGTTTCATGGAAATGTCCGCAGACTACGAAGCCGAGCAGCGGGAACTGAAAGACAGAGCCGCCGCTTTGCAGGGCGAGCTGGACAAGGCACAGGAAGCCACGGTAAACGCTGAAAAGTTTATGAGCGTTGTCCGCAAGTACCTTTCTATCGAAGAACTGACACACACTCTTTTGCGTGAAATGGTGGAGAAAATCGTTGTTTATGAATGTGAGTATGACGAGAACGAAGTACGCCGCCAGCGCATTGATATTTATTACAGCTTTGTAGGCAAGATTGACTTGCCCGAAGAATAAAGCCCGACCTATCCGACACCCTGCGCAAGTGCCGGATAGGAACGGCAAAATTTTTTACACTTCTATTACTTCTTTATCACACATAAGCAAAATCACAGGGCATCAAACAGCTTATGAGTGGCGGTGGTATCATCATTGTGGCACAGACGGTAATTCCACAGCTTACCACTCTGTTCTCATAATTCATGGGCGGGATCATTGATAAGATTACTGAATTCATAAAGGAACTGTTGCAGGGATGGGTGCTGACAAACTTTGAAACCATGTTTACCGATGTCAATGACAAGGTAGGCACGATTGCAGGGGAGGTCAGCAAAACTCCCAGCACTTGGAACTCCGGTATTTTTGACATGATAAAAACCCTGTCCGATAACGTGATGATTCCCATAGCGGGAATGATCATCAGTTTTGTACTCGTCTATGAGCTTATTTCCATGGTTATTGACAAGAATAATCTGCATGACTTCAATACAGCCATTTTTATCCGCTTTTTTATGAAAGCGTGTATTGCTGTCATGCTTCTTAGCAAGACTTTTGACATTGTAATGGCGGTATTTGATGTGGGAAGCCACATCGTCAATTCCGCAGCGGCAGCAATCAGCGGGGAAACCAGTATTGATGTTTCAAGTACGCTGCAGACGATGTTCAATGAGCAGTTTTCGGAGATGAGCATAGGCGAGCTGTTAGGACTGGGGATGGAGACCATGATCGTCAGTTTATGTATGAAAATCATGTCAGTCCTTATCACCGTCATTCTTTATGGGCGAATGATTGAAATATATCTTTATGTATCAGTAGCACCTGTTCCCTGTGCAACCGTAACCAACCGGGAATGGGGAACGATAGGAACTAATTATTTTAAGGGACTTTGTGCATTGGCATTTCAGGGCTTTTTTATGATGGTGTGCGTCGCAATCTATGCGGTGCTGGTGGCAGGTGTGGCAGTAGCCGACAACCTGCATACGGCACTCTGGTCGGTGGCAGCATATACTGTGATTTTATGTTTTTCCCTGTTTAAGACAGGTTCGCTGTCAAAATCTATCTGGAATGCGCACTAAGGGAGGAACGATATGGCAATATCCGTGCAGGTGCCAAAGGATTTGTCCGGTATCAAGACAAAAGTGGCACTGAACTTGACAAAGAGACAGATCATCTGTTTCAGCGGTGCGGCAGTAGCTGGAATCCCCTTGTATTTTTTAACCAAGGGACTGATCGGAACATCAGCCGCATCACTTCTTATGATGGGAGCAATGCTTCCGTTCTTCTTTTTTGCGATGTATGAGAAAAACGGGTTTCCGGCGGAGAAGATTTTATATTTTATGCTCCGGCAGAAGATACTCACACCGGGCATCAGACCATACAGGTCGGAAAACCTATACAAGCAGTTGGAAGAAAAAGAGAAATTACGAAGGGAGGTTCGTTATCTTGAAGAAAAAGCAAAAGGCAGAACCGGAAAGCCGCAGAAAAAGCAGTTATAAAGGCAATAGCAGGAACAACAGTAAAAGTGGCGGTCTTACCTTTTCAGAAAAGAAGCGTCTTATACAGTTAAAGCATATTTTATCGGGAAAGAGCATTGAGAAAGAAAAGCCGACTACCGCACAAAGGACGATCACTTTTGAAAAGATGTTCCGTGACGGTATCTGTCAGGTCAGCCACCGTTATTATACAAAGATGGTGGAATTTTTTGATATAAACTATGAGCTTCTGGAAGTGGATGACCAGGCGGACATACTGGCACAGTACAGTAAGCTCATCAATTATTTTGATCCGTCTGTGAAGTTTGAACTGGTGCTTTTCAACAGGCAGGTCAACGAGCAGATGCTTACGGAACAGTTTGACATTCCGTGGCAGGAGGATGATTTTAACGATATTCGTGAGGAATATACGGAAATGTTAAAGAAGCAGGCGGCAAAGGGCAACAACGGTATCATCAAATCAAAATATCTGATTTTTGGTGTAGAAAGCAACGGCTACAAGGAAGCCAAGAGCCGCCTTAACAACATTGAAAAAGATGTCATACGAAACTTAAACAATATAGGAACCCTTGCGAGGGGACTGGACGGAAAGGAAAGACTGCGCATCCTGCATGAGTATTTTAACCAGGATACCATGGAGCCTTTCCGTTTTTCGTTTAAGGATCTGGCTGAATCCGGTAAGTCGGTCAAGGACTATATTGCACCACCGGGATTTGATTTCCGCTATCCGAACCGCTTCAAGTCGGGAAATATGTATGGCTGCGTGTCCTATCTGGATATTATCGCACCGAAGTTTACGGACGAGCTGATCAAGCATCTTCTGGATATTGATGCTAATCTTACGATTTCCATGCACATGCAGACGGAAGATCCGGTAAAGGCAATCAAGAAGTTAAAAGCGGTTATTTCCAATATCCAGAAAATGAAGATTGAAGAGCAGAAAAAGGCAGTCCGAAGCGGCTATGATATGGATATTCTTCCAACAGACATCGTGACTTATGAAAAGGACACGCTGGAATTTCTCGATGATTTGAATACGAGCAACCAGAAGATGATCAACATGACATTCCTTATTACCTGTTATGGCAGAACCAAGCGGGAACTGGAGAGCTTAATGCAGAGGGTGTCCGGTATCATTCAGCAGGCAAACTGTGACCTCAGATGTTTACAGTATTTGCAGGAACAGGGACTTATGGCATCCGCACCGATTGGATGCAATGAGACAGGCATTGAGCGTACTCTTTCCACAAAAAGCACCGCAATCTTAGTACCATTCTGCACACAGGAGTTATTTATGCCTGCACCGGCAATCTATTACGGATTAAATGCACTTAGCAACAACATGATCATGGCAGACAGAAAAAGGCTCCGTACACCAAACGGAGTTATCTTAGGTACTCCCGGAAGTGGTAAGAGTTTTAGTGCAAAGCGTGAGATTTTAAGTTGTTTTCTTATCACAAAGGACGATATTATCATCTGCGATCCGGAGGGAGAGTATTTTGCTCTTGTGGCTGCACTTCATGGACAGGTGGTAAAACTTGCCACCAATTCCAAAGACTATCTGAACCCTATGGATATTCAATTGAGCCATAAGGGGGATAAGGAAGCATTAAAACTGAAATCTGATTTTATCATAACATTATGTGACCTGATCGCAGGTGGCAAGGACGGTCTGGAGAACGATGAGAAAGGTATCATCGACGAATGTATCCGTCATATTTATGACAAGTATTTTGAAAATCCGGTGCCGGAAAATATGCCGCTGCTGGAAGATTTATATGATGCCCTGTTAGCACACAAAAATCCAAAGGCGGAGCGTATCGCAAACAGCCTTGTGCTGTATGTGCATGGTTCCCAGAATTACTTCAACCACCATACCAACGTAGACAGCGGCAATCGTATCATGTGCTTTGACATCAGAGATTTGGGAAACCAGTTGAAAGAGCTGGGTATGTTAATCGTGCAGGATGCGGTTTGGAACAGGGTATCGCAGAACAGGGAGCGAAAGATTGCTACCCGTTATTACTGTGATGAGTTCCACCTTCTTCTGAAGGAGAAGCAGACAGCTATTTATTCCGTGGAAATCTGGAAGCGTTTCAGAAAATGGGGCGGTATTCCGACAGGTTTGACGCAGAACGTGGGCGATTTTCTTCGTTCTGAGGAGATTGAAGGTATTTTGGGTAACAGCGATTTTGTGTATCTGTTAAATCAGAATGCCAAAGATCAGGCAATTCTCGCTGATAAGCTGGGACTTTCTGATAAGCAGCTTTCCTATGTCACCAACTCCGAGCCGGGAAGTGGTCTGATACTGTTTGACAATGTGGTAATTCCATTTGTAGACAAATATCCGACAGACACCAAGACTTACAGAATTATGAATACCAAGCCGGAGGAATCGGTGTAGAAGGAGGACGCAGTGTAAATGGCAGAAAAAAGACAGAAGAAGCAGGCGGCAAAGGCATTTGAAAAAGAGACATTTTCCAAAGATAAGGAAGTGACTGGAGTAAAACATATAGAACACAGGCAGGACAACACCTTTTCTGTGGAAAACCAGTTTAGTGCCAGCGAGAAGCCTGTGAGCAATCTGCCAAGGGATGCGAACCATGGCAGTCGTACAGGAAAAGCAACTTCTGGTCACAGCGTCCAGAAGTCAGAGTTTAATACTGGGACAGAATACAGGAAAAATAATAAGAAAAAATATTACCGACAGCAACAACAGGACACTTCTGGTCACAATGTCCAGAAGTCGGAAGCCGAAGCGGAAAAGACATTCTTAAAGGAAAACAGCTTTATCAATGAGGAAAACGGTAATGCTACAAATTTCCATACAGAGGACGCAGACAGTTTTCAGGACAATTACCACGTTAGAAATACCTACCAACGGTCTGAGGAAAAAGGAAAATATCACAAAAGGCGTGTGCAGAGAGAACACGCACACAGAGAGCGTGCAAAGTCAGAAAATGCAAAGCAGTCCGATTATGGAGATCTTCAGACAAAGGACGCCACATTTTCGCAGGGGCAGGCGGACGAATTTACAGACCAAAAAGTACAGAAGGCTTTTGATAAGTCGGAAAAGAACCGCCGAAAGTTGCAGAAAGCAAAGGACAAGATGCCGACAAAGCGGCAGTATGAGATGAAGCGTGTCTTTGATGAACAGACCGGAAAAGCAAAGTATGTGGTGGTTCCGGTGGAAGTGGAGAAGCCATTCAAGCCGGACGGACTGGGAAAAACTGCGGTTCACAAGCTCCAGACCGAAAATATGTATTTTGTGCATCGCAAGATTGCAGAGACAGAAAAGGATAATTCTGCTGTGGAGGGCGCACACAAGACGGAACAGCGAGCCGAGGATATTTACCACTATATAAAGTATCACCGCAAGAGCAAGGCACAGAGAAAGCGTGACCGCTTAGAGCGATTGCACAAAAAACAGGTTACAGTGGATATGAAGCTGGAGTATGAGAAATTCATCAGTGAAAATCCACATCTAAAGGGCAACAGTCCAAAGAAGCAGTTGCAAAGGCAGCTACAGAAACAGCGCATCAAGCGTGAGTATGCCAAGGCAAGGCGGGCAGGAGCAGAAGCCAAGACTGCAAAGGAAACATTTACAAAGACAGCCAATGCTGCAACTGGGATTGCAAAGAAGTTACAGGAAATTGCCACGAAAAATAAAACACTGATTATCACAGTGGGTATTTTTGCACTTCTGCTCATTATGATCATGTCGGCACTATCAAGCTGCGGTTCCATGTTTACCGGAACTGTGACAACAACGATGGCAAGCACATATCTTAGCCTTCCGGCAGAGATTGATGCAGCAGATTTATCTTTTACAGAAAAGGAAATGGAACTGCAAAATAAGATTGACCGGATTGAAACTGATTATCCGGGATATGATGAATACGATTATAACCTTGGTGCAATCGGGCATGATCCGTACACACTGATCAGTTATCTTTCCGCAGTCCATACGGAATTTACTGCCGCAGGAATAGAGAGTGAGATTCAGGAATTATTTGATGCCATGTATTCACTCACTACCGAGGAAGTAGAGGAAACACGGACAAGGACAGTCACAAAGACCGGAACCAGAATAGTAACAAATCCGGACGGGACTACCCGTACCGAGGAATACGAGTATGAGGAGGAAGAAGAATATACCGTAACAATTCTTCGTGTCACACTTACGGTCACACCGCTTGAGAGCATTGTAGCCGGACGCATGGACAGCGAACAGACGGAAATTTTTGGAGCCTATACGGAGACAAAAGGCGGCTTACAGGTCTTTGCTTCTCCGGTTGATTATTACTGGTATTACTATATCAGCAGTTATTATGGCTACCGGAAAAATCCAAACACCGGAGCCGAGGAGCTTCACAGGGGTGTGGATATAGCGGTGCCGACAGGAACGTTTGTATATGCGGCACATGATGGAACGGTAACAGAAGCAACTTACGATTCCTATTATGGAAATTATGTGGTGATTACGGACAGTAAGGGATATACCACAAAATATGCCCACATGGACAGCTTAAATGTGTCCGCAGGGCAGAGTGTAAAAAAAGGTGACAATATAGGCAAAAGCGGAAATACAGGAAGCAGTACCGGAAGCCACCTTCATATCGAATGTCTGTATAACGGGGAATATTATAACCCGTTATTTTATTTTGAAGCAGGAGAACAGACCATTTATGGAGAAACAACGGGCGGCACCGGAGGAGGAACCAGCAATGTGATACCGCCGGAATCCTATGATGATGCAACCGTACAGACGCTTATGCGTGAAGCAAACAGGTATCTGGGAATGCCATATACTTTTGGCGGCACAGCTCCGGCTAGTTTTGACTGTTCCGGTTTTGTATGCTGGGTATTTTCAAACAGTGGCGTACATAACCTGCCAAGAACCACAGCACAGGGCATTTATGACCAGTGTACTCCGGTATCAGCGGCAGATGCAAAGGCAGGGGACATTATATTTTTTACAGGAACCTATAATGCAGGACGTCCGGTTACACACGTTGGTATCTACTGTGGAAACGGTACGATGGTGCATTGCGGTGATCCAATCCAGTACACATCAATCAATACTTCTTACTGGCAGAGCCATTTCTATGGTTTTGGAAGATTGAATTAGCGAAGGGAGGAATTATTTTTGTCAGTAGAACGAATCAATTCACAGCTTAAAAAGGTCAGAGAGCAGATAGCACAGCTACAGGCAAAGGAAAAAGACCTTGCAGAACAGAAACAGATGGCGGAGGATGCCGAAGCCATGAAGATCATACGAAAATATAAAATCTCATCGGAGCGTTTGCAGATGTTAAACAAGCTCAGTGAGGATGAAGTCAGAAATTTATTACAGAAACGGGAACAGGAAAAGGAGGTTTCAATCAATGAAAAACAGGAAATTATCGGCTAGGGCGGTAGTGTCCCTTATGCTGTCGGCAATACTTTTTTGTATGCCGATGGGGGCATTTTTTGCCAACAGGACAAACACGATAGAGGTTCATGCGGAGGATAGTGCAGAGCAGAAAACAGAGAGTGCGGCAGAGGAAGGCAGTGCAGAAAGTACAGCGTCCGGTAATGATAATAAGGACAGTTCCGGTAGTGGAGAAAATCATACAGAGCAGTCCACGGAGAATACAACAGAAAATTCCACAGAAGGCACAACTGAGGAGACACAGCCTGCCGCAAAATGCACCTGCAAAGAAAAGTGCAGCCAGTATGCGGTGGATGAAGATTGTGAGGTGTGTGCAAAGAACTATAAGGAATGTACCTATATCAATCCGAGCGTAAAAATCACAATCAATACATCTTCTGGGTGGCATAACGATACCACTAAGGTGATAGTCAAAGTAGAAGATACGATAGTTTCCGGTAATTTTACCGTTCAGACAGTAAAGGCGAAAGTCGGGCAGAATGGAAGCTGGACAGATATTACCGAGGATATGTACATAGAGATTTCCGAAAACAGCACTATTTATGTGCAGGTCACAGACCAGAAGGGCAAGACCTATGAGAAAAATCGCTATATCAAGTGCTTTGATTTTACGAAGCCTACCTTAAATGCGGCAGTCAGCGATGGTCTATTGAGTATTCAGGCACATGATACGGATTCCGGTATCAAGGCAATCTATGTCAATGGCTATGAGTTTACCGACCATACGAATGGTGCTTTGAATATCCGTCTGCAACAGTTTGATGCAGGATATCAGTATTTCACGATTTCAGCCATGGATAATGCAGGAAATACCTCAGAAATCTATAAAACAGCCAATCCGTATTACACCGATCCGGAAAACAAGGACAGCAATGAAAAAGATCCGGCACAGCAGCTCCCGGTGGATGCGTCAGCAACCAAGCCTAGCTCTGCAACCGCACAGGTTACAGACCATACCAAGACAGACAGCAATGGAAATACTGTTTCCCAAACAGGCAGTGGAACAACTTCAAGCAGTACAGGAACATCAGCCAAGCAGTCCCCGAGTACGGGAGATACTTCTAAGGATACCGACCAGAGCAGTGACAGCCAGACTTCTGAAAAAGGCAAGGAATTTTATACAATCCAGACTGCATCAGAAAAGGTATTTTATCTGGTGATTGATCGTGACGGGGAAGATGAAAAGGTATATTTCCTTACCGAAGTCAGTGAAAATGACCTGTTAAATACCACAACGGATAACAGCGAGACACTTCCGAAAAATTCAGCGGCATTGGAATCTGCAATCCCTACCAAAGACAGCGCATTATCAAACAATAATGCTGATACCACAGGAGATAAAACACAGGGAGCAGAAAGTGTTGAGGACAGCACCGAAGATAGCACGGAAGATACAAGTGAGCCGAAAGAGGATACCGCAAAAGCAGATGGTTCCGGCTTTACATATATTTTAATGGGCATTGCTGCGGTAGCTGTGATCGGAGTGGTATATGTTGTGAAATCCAAGAAGAAAAAGGAAAACTTCATTGATGAGGATGAAGATGAGGACGAGCTTGACGAGGACTACGATTATGATGACGAGGAAGAAACCGAGCAGGATTCCGACGAAGCATTCATAAATGGTGGTGATGATACAGAATCAGTAGACACAGACGAGAATGACAATGAAGATAACAACAATGAGAATGATGAAGAAAATGGGGAGGAATAGAGATGGAGCTTGTAATTGCAGAGAAGCCGAGTGTGGCACAGAGCATTGCGACAGTTCTTGGTGCCACACAGCGTAAGGACGGATATTTGGAAGGCAATGAGTATCTAGTATCATGGTGTGTGGGACATCTGGTAGAACTGGTACAGCCGGAAAGCTATGAGGAAGCATGGAAGAAATGGAGTTATGACAATCTTCCGATCATCCCACAGGAATGGCAGCATGAAGTGAAAAGTGATACGAAAGCACAGTATCAGATTTTGAAAAAACTTATGCATGATGACAGGGTGGATGCAGTCGTGTGTGCTACCGATGCCGGAAGGGAGGGAGAGTTGATCTTCCGCCTGACCTACAACATGGCAGGGTGCAGAAAACCGATGAAACGATTATGGATTTCTTCCATGGAGGAAAGTGCTATCCGTGACGGCTTCCATAATCTTCGCCCAGGCAGTGATTATGACAATCTGTACAAGTCAGCACTATGCAGGCAGGAAGCAGACTGGCTTGTGGGTATCAATGGGACAAGACTTTTTACGGTATTATATGGCGGTAAGGCATTGAAGGTTGGCAGAGTGCAGACACCGACACTTGCCATGCTGGTGGATCGTGAAAGCAAAATCATGAATTTCAAGAAAGAAGCCTATTATATGGCTCACATCATGGGAAATGGTCTGGATGCGGTATCAGAGCATATCAGTGATAAAACGGAAGCAGAGAGGATTGCAGGAGCCTGTGAAAACGGACAGGCTCTTGTCACTTCCGTGGTAAAGGAAGAAAAGTGGGTAGCACCGCCGAAGCTCTATGACCTTACAACACTTCAGAGGGATGCAAACCGTCTGTTTGGTTTTACTGCCAAGCAGACATTGGAATATACGCAGAGCCTTTATGAGAAAAAGTTAGTGACTTATCCAAGAACAGACAGCCAGTATCTTTCCGATGACATGGAAGGTACTGCAAAAAATGTGATCGAAGCGATTTTCAATTCTCTGTTATTTGAGCAGAATATCATGTTCAATCCAGATATTAAAAGAATTTTGAACAGCAAGAAAGTGACGGACCACCACGCAATCATTCCTACTATGGAGATCATCAAGCAGGACTTAAAGGCAATCCCGGAGAGCGAAATGAAGATACTTTCCCTTTGTGCAAACCGTCTGCTGTGTGCGACCGGGGAGAAGCACATTTATAATTCCACAAAGGCAGTGATTACCTGCAACAATACTGTATTTAAGGTATCTGGCAAGGAAGTGTGGAAAAATGGATGGAAGGAATTTGAGGATTTCTTCAAAAATTCCTATAAAACCGCAGAGGATAAATCGGATGCAGAGGAAGAAAAGAAACTGCCGGAGCTTCATGAGGGCATGATGATTGCAGTGGAGCAGACAAAGGTTTCCGAGCATTTCACACAGCCGCCAAAACATTACACTGAAGATTCCCTTTTGTCTGCAATGGAACGAGCCGGAAACGAGGACATGACTGACGATGTGGAGCGCAAAGGACTCGGTACACCTGCCACCAGAGCAGACATTATAGAGAAGTTAGTCAAGGACGGTTTCGTGAAGCGTGAGAAAAAGCAGATCATACCGACAGAGGATGGAATGAAGCTGATTACGGTGCTTCCCGATGTGGTAAAGTCACCGAAACTTACCGCTGATTGGGAAAATGCCCTTACCCTTGTTGCAAAGGGAGAGATGGAGCGTGAGGACTTTATGGCAGATATTGAAACAATGGTATCTGACTTAATCCACACCTACCACGAAGTCAGTGACGAGCAGAAAAAGATGTTCGCACAGGAGCAGAAGGTACTTGGTAAATGTCCGAACTGCGGCGGAGAGGTGGTAAAGGGAAAATACGGAGCTTTCTGCAAGAATAAGTGCGGCATGAATGTAAGCCGGATCATGGGCGTTTCCCTGTCAGATGAACAGGTGGAAAGCCTGCTTGACGGGAAAAAGACGTTGCTAAAGGGGCTTACAAGCAAGGCGGGCAAGAAATACGATGCCTATATCATTCCGAGCGGTACGGAAGAATACCACTACACAAAGGACGGAGAAGAAAAGTCCGGAGTGCAGTTTAAGTTTGTCATGGAGTTTCCCAATAAGAAATTCACAGGAAAGAAAAAATAAAAGGAGGATGTAACAAATGGGAGCAGAAGAAACAAAGAAAATACAGGACAATGAGAGCAAGGCGGACAAGTTTGTCCGTCTTGGGGAGTATCGTGTGAACAAGGTCATTGATGCAATCGGCAGGCTTGAGAACCTTTCCAACCGCACCAATTATGAGTATACACAGGAGCAGGTGGAAGCCATGTTTTCCATTATGGAAAAAAGGCTTTTGGAAGTCAAAGGCAGATTTGCCCCGAAAAAGGAAAAAGAAGATACGTTTTCATTTGGAAGAAAAGCAGAATAGGGAGGAAAGTCAGAATGAAGCAGTTAGAAAAAGAAATCAATGTAACAAGCCAGAGAAACATGATGAAGAGGTACCAGATGTATGGTGCCACAGTATCAAAGCTGACAGAGAAATCACAGAATGACACCAAGAAGGGAGAGAGAAAGTAATGGAATATAGAGATTTTGTAGAACAGGTAAAAGAACAGATACAGGATTTCCTTCCTGAAAAGTTTGCAGATGCTGCAGTTGAGGTCAATCAGATTGTAAAGAATAATGACTGTGTTCTGGACGGTCTGATGGTAAGAACAGAGGAAAGCAATATTGCACCTACCATTTATCTGAATCCATATTTTGAGCAGATACAGGATGGTGCTGAATTGGATGATGTGTTAGCTCAGATTGCAAGTGTGTATCAGTCACATTATATAGATCATGATATAGATGTATCGGCAGTTACCGATTTTGACAAGATTAAGGAAAAAATTGTATGTAAGCTGATCAACGAGGAAGCAAATAAGCAGTTCCTTCAGGATAAACCGTACTCCAAGTTGGAAGATTTAGCAGTTGTGTATCAGATTTTAATGGATAAAACAGGAGAAGGAACTGCGACCATTACCATTACAGATAATCTGATGGATGGATATGGAATCACACTTGAAGAACTGCATGACCAGGCGTTGCAGAATATGGATACTTTGCAGCCACATAGTTTCAAAGGAATGAATGAGACGGTTGCGGAGATGATTGCAGTTGATATTGCAAGAGAACAAAATGTGGGTATGGATGAAGCAAAAGAAATGGCAATGCAGATGATGTCGGATATTCCCGATACCATGTATGTGCTGACAAATGATACAAAAGTAAATGGGGCGGCTGCAATTTTAAACGATGATATCAGACAGGAGATCGCTGAGAAGGTAGGAGATTTTTACATGCTGCCTTCTTCAATCCATGAAACGCTGATTATACCGAAAGATGCGGGAATGGAGTTTAAAGAACTTGAGCAGATGGTACAGGAAGTAAATCAGACACAGGTGGCGCCTGGAGAACGTCTTTCGGATCATGTATATGAGTATGATGCCAAAGAACATGAACTGTTCCGCAGTGACCGGGCAGAGGAACGTGCTAAGCAGAAAGAGGAAAAAGGAGATAACCGTCATGAGCGTGTTTCAGTAAAGGAGAAGCTTGCGGAGAAGAAGGATGCTGTTATTAAAATGAATGCCGGGAAAGAGCATTCTGCACCGGAAAAGAAAAAGGAAGCCGTAATATAGGAGGAGTGGGATATGTATACAACAGGAGATAAGCTATTAAACGTGATGAAAGAGGAAGAAATCGGGATTGCGGAGCTTTCCAAAATTTCCGGTGTGCCGGAGAGAATAATCCTTGACATTATGGCAGGAGTTAAGGAGCCGGAGCTTGGTGCTATGTGCAAGATTGCAGAGGGACTGGGTATCTGTGTCCATGAACTTCGTGCGGATGAGGAGAGTTATGCGGTATCCGTTCCGAAGGATACCCTTGCCAAGCTGATTGTTGTCAGCGAGATTAACGGAGTGGAACTTGAGGAACTGATTAACTGTATTCTGGAAAAAGGTATTGAGGAGCATGGTTTTTATGCCTGATGCCGATAAGTAACTGATCACAGGCTGTAGGGTGCTTAAAGTGCCTTACAGCCTTTTTTACGGAGGTTTACCATGAGAAAATATAAATTGATTTCCGCACTGGCAGAGGAAACAGCAAAAGAAGTCGTGCGGAATGAAGAAAACTGGAGGAGATACCTAAATACTGCTTCCAGATTGTATAAATATCCATTTAAGGAACAGCTTTTAATCTATGCCCAAAGACCGGAGGCAACCGCCTGTGCTTCCATAGAGATATGGAATGAAAAGATGCACTGCTGGGTAAACAAAGGTGCAAAGGGCATTGCACTGATAGATGAGGATAGTTTTTCCGGTTTGAAGTATGTCTTTGATATTTCAGATGTGCATAAGGCAAGAAGAATCGGACAATTCCCTAACCTTTGGGAAATGCGTGAGGAACACATGGAATCGGTGATTTCCCGTCTGGAAAAGACTTATGGGGATACCGACAGGGAAGCCGGGTTTGTGGGACGTATCCGGGAGATTGCCGGACGGATTGCAGAGGACTGTTATAAAGAGCTTGCTTCAGATATGGAATACTTAAAGGAAGGGAGCTTTTTAGAGGAACTGGACGAGCTGAACGTGGAAATAAGGATACGGGAAACCCTTGCCGACAGCATTGCCTATACTGTTTTAAAGCGTTGCGGCATGGAGGAGAGCGAGCTTGCCGAAGAAATAAACTTTCCTTATATCCATGAGTTTAACACAGTGGAAACACTGTCACAGCTTGGCAGCAATGTG
Source organism: Waltera acetigignens (assembly GCF_025567015.1). Classification (NCBI taxonomy): domain Bacteria; kingdom Bacillati; phylum Bacillota; class Clostridia; order Lachnospirales; family Lachnospiraceae; genus Waltera; species Waltera acetigignens. The sequence continues at coordinate 125,013 of NZ_JAOQJO010000011.1, forward strand.
TCTGATTTATCCAAGCCAATCCTTATGGAAATTGGAAAAGCAATCGGAGCGTATGACAGGCAGATTGCCCAAAATCGGGAAGAAACGAGAGTAGGCAGGGAACGTATCGACACCCATGAGAAAAATATCGAAAAAGGACTTGCAAATGCATCTGAAGCAGACTATAATGCGTTAAAGCGTGAAAGCGAAAGTCAAGACGAACAATCTATCACACAGACCGGAGAAGCCGGGGAAAGGAGCAAATATGATGAATCTGACATACGAGAAGAACGGGGATTATCAGATACCGATGGTAGCAATGGACGAACAGCCGAAGGAGGTACTGACAAAGTACGGACTGATGAGGAAGAAGTTCTTACAGGAGCACAAGAACGGAGTATATACGGGACTTCTTCTGAGCGGGAAGCTGAAGGAACACCTGTTGATGATACAGGAGCAGGCAGAGGAGAGAATGGAGCTTCTGACCAGACAGATGAAGGAGAGAGAGGGGATAACGGAGCAGATGAAAGCAGAGAATCAGATGCTCTGGGTAGCGAAGATGAACAGCATCGTACACTCGGCAGAGGAGATCGTGATGACGGAACTAATCTACAGTTAAATATCGAACAGCCGGAGGGAACCTATCAGCAGTTAAGCCTGTTTCCGAGCTTTGAGGAACAGGTTGGCACAATCGCAGCAGCGGAAGCAAGTATTCAATATACCATGCCCGCTGCTTTTTCTTTGCCACAGGAGCAGATTGACAGTATCTTGCGTAGTGGCGGCGGTAGGGATAACAGCAGAAAACGTATCTATGCCAAGTATCAGCAGGGTAAGACACCGGAAGAAATGGCAGAATTTTTAAAGAACGAGTATAAGACCACCGGAAAAGGTTTTGAGTTTGACGGAAATCCTGTTTCACTGTGGTTTGATGAAATGGGTATGCGTATCGGTTACGGTACATCGGCAAAGGAAAATACCCTTGCAGTGATGAGTTGGAGCGAAGTGGAGAGCCATATCCGTGTTATGGTGGAGAATGGTACTTATATGAGTGCCAACGAAGTATTCCTTGTGGATGCGGTGGAGCGTGAGAGAATTGCTACGGACATTAACAATTTCTTCCGTGACGGAATATCGGAAATGCCGGAGAGTCTGGAGCTTAAATTTTCCAATTACCCGGCAAGCATGGAAAAGTTGTGTGAGCTTTTAGCCACAACAGAAGGCAGAGAGCTGATTAAGGATGAGCTTGAAAAGGCAAAGGCACAGCTTGACAGCGGAGAAAAGCAGATTAAATGGCGGTATGTGAAAAGACCGGATTATTTATTAGAACAGCTTGCGGATTTAGGTGTGGAAAAGAAAGAATTTCCAGCACTTGATACGGTAGAGGTAAGGAATGAGGACTTTATCACACAGGACGAGATTGATTACAGGCTGGCAGGAGGAAGCGGTTTTGAACATGGAAAATTCCGTATCTATGAGTATTTCATGGAAGGGCATGACAAGAAAGATAACATTGCTTTTCTGAAAAATGAATATGGTACGGGCGGCAGCTCCCACGCACTTCCGGGAAGTGACAGAGCGCACGAGGATCACGATGCCAAAGGTATCCGTCTGGAGAAAGGTAACTATGGCAGTCCTTACGCAAAGGTGCTTTTAAACTGGAATGTAGTAGAGAAACGTATCCGGGAGCTTGTGCAGGCAGATAAATACCTTTCGCCGGAGGGAAAGGAAGCCTATGCACAGTATAAACAGGAACAGGCAGAGAAAGCCATGCAAAAAGAACAGGCGAAGTTGGAGGGTGGTGTAACCAATCAGGAATTAGATAGAGAAACAGGAACTGTTGCTGAAGGAGAACCAAAAGCACCGGAAACCGGAAAAACAGACATAGAGCAGTTAAATAAAAGGCTGTCTGAAATGTCGGCTGTGGTTAAAATCTGCGGAGCATTAGACCGGAAAGATGTGGTTGGCTGGAACGAGAAAACACAGGCAGTCACGATTGCTGACGATGAGCGAGCTTTGGAGGGAAAAGAGGTCTATGATTTCCTTTTTGCAGAAGCGGCAGACTATGTAATGATGCAGACAATCAGCGGCGAAACAGAAAAAGCTCTGGAGATGGACGGTCTGTTAAAGGATGCCGGACAGTATGCGGCACATTATGAGGGCGAGCCTGCCATAGAGCAGACAGAAGAACCGCCTTTGACTGCGGATGATGTTCAAAACCTTGTATTGATAGACCGGGAATATATCAGAGGTACACGAACAACAGTCTATGATTTTGAGTGTGATATTCGTGGGGAACATGATAAGCTGCAATATACGCTTGGATACCATGATGACGGAGAAGGCTTTACCATTCATACGGAGAAGGATGATATTTGGGAACGTATGCCGGAGCCTGAACTGGCACGATTGGAGGGCATTCTTGTCAGGGAAGCATTATATTTTAAGTACCATGATAAAATAGCCGGGGCAAAGAGCCTTGAGGACATGGAGGAGATTCGCTTCAGCATTATGGAAGAAGAATCTCCTTATTTTTCTGCTGTTTCCCAAAGAATATGGGGTGAATATGAACAGAAAAATGAAGAATTGTCCAATCCAATGCAAGAGAGTGAAGTGATTGCCGAACCAGAGCCGCAGAATGAAGCAGAAGCGCCAAAGGAACAGCCACAGATTGACAAATCGGGTGCAGTCAACTTCCACATTGCTCCGGAAACAGAGAAAAGTGACGGGAAAGGCTTTGCGGCAAAAGAAAAATTCCGTCAGAATGTGGAAGCAATCAGAACGCTTGAAAAGATTGAGGGCGAAAACCGTATTGCCACGCCAGAAGAACAGGAGATTTTAGCAAAATATGTGGGCTGGGGTGGTCTTGCTGATGCCTTTGATGAAACCAAAACGAATTGGGCAAGTGAATATCAGGAATTAAAGAGCCTGTTGTCAGCCGAGGAATACGATTCAGCAAGGGAAAGTACCTTAAATGCCCACTATACAAGCCCTGTGATCATCAAGGCTATTTATGATGCGATGGAACGAATGGGCTTTTCCAAAGGTAACATCTTGGAGCCGGCAATGGGTATCGGTAACTTTTTCAGTATGTTGCCGGAAAAAATGCAGGAGAGCAGGCTTTATGGTGTGGAGCTTGATGGAATTACCGGAAGAATTGCAAGGCAGCTATACCCGAATGCCGATGTGAAGATCACTGGCTTTGAAAAGACGGATTATCCCAATGATTTCTTTGATGTGGCAATCGGAAACGTGCCATTCGGTCAGTACAAGGTGGCAGACAGAGCCTACGATAAGCATAACTTCCTCATACATGATTACTTTTTCGCCAAAGCCTTAGATAAGGTCAGACCGGGCGGCGTGGTGGCATTTGTCACCTCAAAGGGAACAATGGATAAGAAAAGCCCGGAAGTCAGAAAGTACCTTGCGCAGAGAGCGGAGCTTCTTGGAGCGATCAGGCTTCCCAACACAGCCTTTAAGGAAAATGCAGGGACGGAGGTTACTTCGGACATTCTTTTCTTAAAGAAGCGTGACAGGGTAATCGACATCGAGCCGGATTGGGTGCATCTTTGTGAAAATGAAGATGGCATAGCCATGAACCAGTATTTTGCAGACCACCCGGAAATGATCATGGGAAAAATGGAAATGGTCAGCGGGCAGTTTGGCATGGAAGCCACCTGTACACCGGATACCACCATTTCATTATCCAAGCAGCTTGAAAAGGCTATATCCCATATCGAGGGCAGCATTGACGAGGTAGAGTTCGATGAGCTTGATGATGAGCTGGCAAGAGAAGCAATCCCCGCCGATCCAGGCGTGAAGAATTACAGTTACACTATCGTGGACGAGAGGGTGTATTACCGGGAAAATTCCATTATGAAGCCTGTGGACGTATCAGAAACGATGGAGCAGCGCATGAAAGGCATGGTGCAGATTCGTGACTGTACACAGGAGCTGATTGACTATCAGTTGAACGAATATCCGGAAGATATGATTAAGAGCAAGCAGGCAGAGCTTAATGAGCTGTATGATGCGTTTTCCAAGAAATACGGTCTGATCAATTCACAGACCAATAAGAGAGCGTTTAATCAGGATTCAAGCTATTGTCTGCTTTGTTCATTGGAGAAATTAGACGATGAGGGCAACTTCAAAGGCAAGGCTGATATGTTTTCCAAGCGAACCATTAAAAAGGCAGAGGTTGTTACAAGCGTGGATACCGCAAGTGAAGCACTGGCGGTGTCATTAGGGGAAAGGGCAAGGGTAGACCTAGCCTATATGTCGGAGCTTACGGGAAAAAGCGAGGAAGATGTGGCAAAGGAACTTGCCGGAATTATTTTCCAGAATCCGGTCACAGAAAAGTGGGAAACCGCAGACGAGTATTTAAGCGGCAATGTCAGGGAGAAGCTGGCAACCACAAGGATATTTGCAGAGAACCGTCCGGAGTTTGCAATCAATGTCACAGCCCTTGAGGGTGTACAGCCCAAGGAGCTTGATGCAAGCGAGATCGAGGTGCGTATCGGTGCCACTTGGATTGAGCCTAAGTACATTGAGGATTTCATGCGGGAAACCTTTGAAACACCGGATTACCTCTTTGACCGCAACCTTGTGGGGGTACAGTATTCCGATGTGACAGGACAATGGAATTTAAAGGGCAAAAATGCGGATCATGGCAATGCTCTTGTCAATATGACCTACGGAACGAGCCGGGCAAATGCCTACCGTATTCTGGAGGATTCCTTAAACCTTCGTGATACCCGTATTTTTGATACGATTGAGGAAGATGGAAAGGAAAAGAGAGTTCTTAACAAAAAGGAAACCACGCTTGCCAGCCAGAAACAGGAAGCCATAAGGGAAGCCTTTAAGGACTGGGTATTTCGTGATCCGGAGCGCAGACAGACCTTGTGTGCCAAGTACAACGAGCTTTTCAATTCCACCAGACCAAGAGAGTATGACGGTTCCCACCTAAAGTTTCCGGGCATGACACCGGACATTACATTAAGACCACATCAGCTTAATGCAGTGGCACATCAGCTTTATGGGGATAATACCCTGCTTGCCCATTGTGTGGGTGCAGGTAAGACCTTTGAAATGATTGCTGCAGCAATGGAGAGCAAGCGGTTAGGGCTTTGCCAAAAGAGCTTATTTGTCGTACCGAACCATTTAACAGAGCAGTGGGCGAGTGATTTCCTGCGCCTGTATCCGGGTGCCAATATTTTAGCTGCCACAAAGAAAGATTTTGAGCCTGCCAACCGTAAGAAATTCTGTTCCCGTATTGCAACCGGGGATTATGATGCGGTCATTATCGGGCATACGCAGTTTGAAAAGATACCGCTTTCAATGGAAAGACAGGCTGCCATGATTGAGCGGCAGATAACGGAAATAGAAATGGCAATCGAAGCGGTCAAGGCGGAAAAGGGCGAGCGTTACACCATTAAACAGATGGAAAAGACAAAAAAATCATTAAACGCAAGGCTGAGCCGATTGAACGATACTTCCCGCAAGGACAATGTAGTAACCTTTGAACAGCTTGGTGTTGACAGGCTGTTTGTAGATGAGAGCCACAATTATAAGAACCTTTTCTTATACACCAAGATGCGAAACGTGGCGGGCATTGCACAGACAGAAGCACAGAAGTCCTCGGATATGTTTGCAAAGTGTCAGTACATGGACGAACTGACAGGCGGCAAGGGCATTACCTTTGCAACAGGTACACCGATTTCCAACAGTATGACTGAGCTTTATACGAATATGCGCTATCTGCAATACAGTACGCTCCAAAAACTTGGTCTTGGCAATTTCGACAGTTGGGCGGCTACTTTCGGAGAAACGCAGACCGCTATAGAGCTTGCACCGGAGGGCTATACTTTAGTAGGACGATAAATAATGCGTTTCTAAATTGAAAATAGGCTATCAAAATCGGTCTTGGAACTTCAAAAAAATATTTTGATTTTCTTGAAAAACAGTTCCGCTTTGTACCCCTATTTTCTCCTATTAGCAGAGGGAGTAATCCCTGTAATGCTAAATCGGATTACATAAGGAAAGGAGGATAAGAGAATGTCAAGGAGTTCAAAGATTACAGCACTCTATGAGCGTTTGTCGAGAGATGATGATCTTAATGGTGAGTCAAATTCAATCACCAATCAAAAGCAATACTTGGAAGATTACGCCCGAAGAAATGGTTTTACGAATATCCGTCATTTTACTGACGATGGTTTTTCGGGTGTAAATTTCAATCGTCCGAGTTTTCAGGAGTTGATTAAGGAAGTAGAAGCAGGAAATGTCGCAACGATTATTGTTAAGGATATGAGCCGATTAGGGCGAAACTATCTGCAAGTCGGTTTTTATACGGAAGTTCTGTTCCCACAGAAAGATGTCCGTTTCCTTGCGATAAATAACAGTATCGACAGCAATAATGCTTCTGACAATGACTTTGCCCCATTTTTGAATATAATGAACGAATGGTACGCAAAAGACACAAGCAATAAAATCAAGGCTGTGTTTGACGCCCGTATGAAAGACGGAAAGCGTTGTAGCGGTTCAATTCCCTATGGATATAACCGATTAGCAACCGACAAACAAACGCTTGTCGTTGACCCTGTGGCTTCTGCGGTGGTAAAGCGTATCTTTTTGCTTGCCAACGAGGGCAAAAGTCCGAGAGCAATCGCTGAATTGCTTACCGAAGAAAAGGTTTTAATTCCGGCTGCACACGCAAAGGAATATCACCCCGAACAGTATAACGGAACAAAGTTTTCAGACCCGTATCTTTGGGGAATGTCAACCATAAGAGCGATTTTAAGCAGACAGGAATATCTCGGTCATACTGTTTTGCGTAAATCGGTCAGCACCAATTTCAAACTGCACAAAAGAAAGAATACCGATGAAGATGAACAGTATGTATTTTATAATACGCACGAGCCTATCATCTCGCAGGAACTTTGGGACAGCGTTCAGAAGCGAAAGAAACGAGCGAACAGGACAGCGGCAAGAGGAACGCATAGCAACCGTTTAAGCGGTTATCTGTACTGTGCGGATTGTGGCAGAAGAATGACCCTGCAAACGCATTACAGTAAAAAAGACCGTTCGGTGCAGTATTCTTACCGTTGCGGCGGATATGCAAGCAAAGTAAACTCCTGCTCTGCCCATTCAATTAGTGCTGATAATGTTGAAGCCTTGATATTATCGGCTGTCAAACGATTATCAAGATTTGTTCTGAATGACGAAGAAGCCTTTGCAAAGGAACTTCAAGCACTTTGGAATGAAAAGCAGACAGAAAAGCCAAAGCACAATAAATCGGAATTGCACCGTTTTCAGAAGCGATACGATGAATTGTCTAAACTTATTCGTGGCTTGTATGAAAATCTTGTTTCGGGATTACTGCCCGAAAGACAGTATAAGCAACTGATGAAGCAGTACGATGACGAACAGGCTGAGCTGGAAACGAAGATTGAGGAAATGGAAAAGGAACTTACCGAAGAAAAAGTAAATGCTGTTGATATTAAGCATTTCATTTCTTTAATTCGCAAGTGCAAAGAGCCGACAGAAATTTCCGATTTGATGTTTGCTGAACTCATTGACAAGATTGTGGTTTATGAAGCAGAGGGTGTGGGAAAAGCAAGGACACAAAAGGTTGATATTTACTTCAACTATGTCGGGCAGGTCGATATTGCCTATACAGAAGAAGAACTTGCTGAAATAAAGGCACAGGAAGAACAGATTGAGATGGAACGCTTGGCAAAACAGCGTGAGCGTGAAAAAGCCTACCGAGAGAAGCGAAAGGCGAAAAAACTCGCTGAAAACGGTGGAGAAATCGTCAAGACAAAGATATGTCCTCACTGTCAAAAAGAGTTTGTGCCTACAAGTAACCGACAGATATTCTGTTCAAAAGATTGTTGCTATCAGGCAAGGCAGGACAAGACAAAAGCCGACAGAGAAGCTGAAAAAGGAAATCATTATTATCGTCAGCGTGTCTGTGCTGTGTGTGGCAGTACCTACTGGCCTACACACAGTCAGCAGAAATTCTGTTCCGAAGAATGTCAAAAGATAAACCATAACGAGAAGTCTTTGGAATTTTATCACAAGAAGCAGAAGGAGAAATCAGAATGCAAAGATTTATTACAGACGAAAGAACTGGTATCCAGTACGAACTCATCGGAGATTATTACTATCCCTGCTTGACGATAGAAAACGAAGAACCGCCTACGCTCACAAAATACGGAAGAATGAGGGAAAGATATTTGAGGGAGCATAGGAAAGTCTTATATTGCAATCTGCTTACAAGCGGAAAGTTATATGAACACCTTGCTGAAATTGATACTTCGGCGTGTAATATGGCGGAGTATCTGATAAAGGAAATGGCAAGAAAACAAGGTGTGACGGAACAACTGAAAGCGGAGGATATGATGAGATGGGTCGGATTGATGAATAATATCCGAGCCTGTGCAGATGAGATTGTATTGAACGATATTGTGTATTCCTAATAGCATACCAGCCGAAAAGGAACTGCTGTCTTTACTGATGGCAGTTTTCTTTTTCGGGAAGTATTCAAGAAGTCATTAAGTCGTGAGTGTAATGGAAGTGGTTAAATTGAAAGTTCATAAAGATGGTATGATGTGTTAAAATGAGAGTGATGAATTGTAATTTTCCGCATTGAATATTAAGAGACTTGTAGGTGTAAGCCTTTTGCTGTTTTATTATATTCTTTCAAAAAATGAAAGCTAATCTTTGAATAAATATTTTTTGAATTTAAGTGACGCTTGACACATTTTTCCCGTTTATTAGGGTGAAAGGCCTTAATACAAGGGAAAGGAGGAGAAGCCTATGGATGATAAGCAGATATTAGATTTATATTGGGAGCGCTCCGAAGCTGCTATATCCGAAACTTCAAAAAAATACGGAAAGTATTGCAGATACATAGCCTTTAATATTCTTCACAATGACGAAGATAGCGAGGAATGTGTAAATGATACTTATTTAAGAGCTTGGAACAGCATACCGCCTAACCGTCCATCTGTCCTAAAAACTTTTTTAGGGAAGATTACTCGCAACCTATCTTTGGACAGGTACGAACTGCTTAATGCAAAGAAACGTAATGGTGGGCAAATGCCATTGGTTTTTGATGAAATACAAGAGTGCATACCATCGTTGGATAGTACAGAAAACATTGTTGAAGAAATCGCTCTAACGGATATTCTCAACCGCTTTCTTTCTTCCCTGTCATTAGAACAGCGAAAAATCTTTATGAGAAGATATTGGTATTTATCGCCCATTAAAGAAATTGCAACGGAATATGGTATGAGCGAGAGCAAAATCAAGATGTCATTATTTCGTTCAAGGAACGAACTCAAAAAATTGTTAGAGAAAGAAGGTATCTCTGTATGAAAGAAAAGAAACTTTTAAGGGCATTGGGAAATGTCGATAATCAGTATATTAAGGAGGCTGAACCTATGAAAAAAACAAGTAAAATAACTAATCGGCAAAAATGGGTGTCTGTTGCAGCTTGCTTCGTACTCGTTGCTGTGATTGGAGTGGGAGTTTTTCAAAGCAATCTGTTTGGTACAAAAAACGATATTGCCACGCTGAATGATGGAGAAACAATTACTTTTGTTAAAAATGACTTATCACAATCTTCAATTAACTTAAATGTAACAACAAGACCTTTGAGCGATGCTGAAATTGAAATGCTTTTTGCAGACTTGCCTGTTACCGCAGATGCTTATTTTGATGCTGACAATCATAATATTCTGGGTTTTGAGGGAAAAATTGATGATACAAGAATGGTAGTTTCTAAACAGGGTGTAAATCTATTAGATACTATCATTGATGGAAATACAATCACTTCAAGTGTAGACGGCGTTGATATCAACGCAGGATATTTCGTAACAAAGTCAAATAGTCAAGGTGTCAAAACCGTAATATATTATGCAACCTTTGATATGGGAGAGAACACTATTTATGTAGAGTATTCTGGCGTTGAAAATGAAAGTGAAACTGTAAAAAACAACTTGGCAGACACAATTTTGAAGTTGATTGAGAACGGTGCATTTGATTTGAGCCAAATCCAAGAATAATCTGCAAATTTCATATACTAAGAACTTGATGTAACACCCTATACCCTTAAAAAATAGGGAAAGTAATATAAAGCCCCAAAAAACAAGTCTAAAAAGCTCTATTAGAACGGTATCTTCGCTTTTTGCCTGTTCTTATGATTATAATTTTAGTGGTCACGTTTTTTGCTACTTGAATGACAGAAAACATCGTAGAAATACGGTGTTTTTTGTTGCCCCAAACCCTACAATTTCATACATAACCACAGGTTAGTACAAATACCTTGTGTGATTTTTTGAAAGGCTTAGAAAGGCAATTTTGCCCGATTTTCGCCCCGAGAAATGACAGAAACAAGGCAGTAAGTATCTTCCCTGTGGTTTTTTGTTTTCAGGCGGAAAGGAGGATTGATATGCCGAGAATGAGTAAGAAACGGAAACAAGAGTGGGCATTGTTTCTGAATGAAAGAAATCGCATTACCTACAACGAACTTTGCAGAAAATGCAGTAATGACTGTAAGCAGAGTTTCCGCTGTATCGTGGTGCTCTGCCTGAAGTATTTATCGAAAAGGAGAACGAAGAACAATGATGAAAATGGAAAATGAGATGAATGTAAATGTACCGCTTGAAATTATCAAGGCAAGTGAGATTGAACCGAAAGAAGTGAAATGGCTGTGGTATCCGTATATTCCGTTCGGCAAGGTTACGCTCTTGCAGGGCGATCCTGGCGATGGGAAAAGCAAGTTAATGCTTTCCATAGCCGCCCTGCTCTCAAAGGGAGAACCTCTCCCCTTTACCGAAGAAGAAACAGAGCCTATGACAGTCATCTATCAGACAACGGAAGATGATGCAGACGATACGGTAGTCCCCCGTTTTAACTCTGCCGGTGGGAACGGAGAAAATCTTATCTTCATCAAAGAAGATGAAAAATCTTTATCCTTTGGAGATAACCGTATTGCTGAAGCAATCGAAAAGTATCACGCAAAACTTTTAATTCTTGACCCGATGAGTTCCTATATCGGAGAGAACTGTTCAATGAACAATGCCAACGAAACAAGGGCAGAGTTTAATCACTTGATTGCAGTTGCAAAAAATACTGGCTGTGCCATCGTGATTATCGCCCATATGAACAAGATGAGAGATATAAATCCTCTTTATCGCACCAACGGTTCGATTGATATTGCGGGTGCTGCAAGAAGTATTCTTGCAATCACACGCACACCGAACAAAGAAGCACCAGCGGAACGATATATGGTGCAAGTGAAATCTAACCTTGCCCCGACAGGCTCGGCAATTCTTTTTGAGGTGGCAGAAAAGGGAGTGGACTTTATCTCTGAAATGGAAATGACAGCAGAAGAAGCGTTCCAATCCCTCGCACCCAAAATGGGCAGACCGAACGAAAAGGAAATCAAGGCGAAAGAATTTCTTTTGGAAATGCTGAAAGACGGAGAAATGCTTTCTTCGGATTGCGAAGAAAGACTTGAAGCCGCTGGGTTCAAAAAATCGACCATCAAAAAGGCAAAGAAGAAAGCAGGAGTTATCTCCCGAAAACAAGGCTTTCTGTGGTACTGGTCTTTGCCGATGGGCGATATACCGAGAGAATAAAAGCAGGCTGTCTGATGGCGGGACAGTCTGTTTTTATGATGGAGGTATCAAAAGGAGGTCAAGGGGGAACACCCTTGCCCACGACATCTTTGCAGACGAAGTCTGAAAGTGTCATAGTGGGTTACACACATTCAGAGAATGTTGTGTAATGGCTTCGCCCTGTCTGGAAAGGAGAGAAAAATGGCAAAAACCAATAAGGCGGATATGAGTTGTGCAAGGGTAAAACAGTACACCGCTTTTGATGTGAGCAAGGCGGAAAGGCACAATGAACGCAAGAATGAAACCTATGAAAATATGAATGTGATTACGGAACGCATAGCCCTTAATGTGCATTTCAAAAAACCGACTGTCCCAACCTATATGGAGCAGTTAAAGCAGATGGAAACAGACGGGTTAGTATCGCTTCGTGGACTGAGGAAAGACGCTACCCTTTTCAATGAGATTGTGATTGATGTGAATACGATGTACTTCGAGCGTAACGGTGGTTATGAATATGCAAAGCAGTTTTATGAAGAAGCCTATCATTTCATCGAAGAAAAATTCGGTGCTGATAATGTTATATCGGCAGTAATGCACGCTGATGAAATCAATGTAGCCGCAACCGAGGAACTGGGAAAAGAGGTTTACCATTATCATCTTCACGCAATGGTTCTGCCTGTTGTGGAGAAAGAAATCTTATGGAGTAAGCGTTGTAAAAACCCCGAACTGCGAGGAACGGTCAAGGAAGTGGTTAATCAGATAAGCCATTCAAAGAAATGGAAATCGGATATTCCAATGACCGATGAAAAAGGAAATCCATTGTTAAAGAAGAACGGCAAGCCGATGTTTCGAGCTTCGTACAGCATACTGCAAGATGAACTGTTTAATTATATGACGGAACGAGGGTTCAAAGGCTTTCAGCGTGGCGAATACGGAAGTACAGCAGAGCATTTAACTTCCCTGCAATATCAAATCCAACAGGACAAAGAACGATTGGAGAAGTTGCAGAAGCGTATTCAAAAGGAACAGGTTAAATATGAGCCTGCCCGTCATATCTCAAAGACCTTAAACGAGATTGACGGTATGGGACAGAAAACCTTTACGGGCAAGATGGCAATATCCAAAGAGGACTACTCACAACTGACTGCCCTTGCAAAAGAGGGAATTACCAGTCGTGCGGAAATCAATAAGTTGGAGCAGAGTGCAAATTATTACCGACAGAAATATTTTGACAGTGCAAACGCATTGGAGAGAATGAAAACCAAATACAACGAACTGAAAGAAAAGTGCAGACCTTTTCTTGAAGCGTTGGAGCATTTCCCCGAAGTTGCTAAACTTTTTACCGAAAAAGTGAAGCAACTTTTTTCTTTTAAGGAAGCACAGGAACGAGCCGAAAAAGAAGCGAGGGAAAAAGAAAGACAAGAGCGTATTAAGGCACGAAGAAACAAGCGTGGTATGGAAAGATAACCATTTCCATTATACTCACGACTTAATGACTTCTTGATATGTTCCGATGAAACAGGCTGTATTTGTGGGGTGTTCCAAACGGAATGCCCCACAGTCAATTTATGAAAAGGAGAAACGGACTATATGAAAGAAAACACTTTATCTTATACAACGCGAATAGGCAAAACAACTTTTATTGTCAATGTGAAGCAATCGGAAAGTGCGAAGAAGCCTTTGAATACGGTGTTTCAAGAAATATGCCGACACGAGATGTTAGGCGTTTTTTCAGCAGATAAATATTTGAATTTAGAAAACTTACAAAAATCATCTTGACAAACTCGTTCCCGAAGGAACCGGATACCGGGCAAAGACAAGGTTTGCCAAGTTCTTCAATCTGCCGGAGCTGATTTCACTTTTCAAGGAAAGTGCGGATATTCAGACACCGGATATGCTAAAGCTGCCTGTACCGGAAGCAGAGTACGAAAATGTGGTGTTGAAACCGAGCGAATACCAGAAAGAAATGGTACAGTCCCTTGCGGATCGTGCGGAGGCTGTTCGTGATAGGAAGGTAGAGCCACACGTTGACAATATGCTCAAAATCACCAATGACGGTAGAAAACTTGCATTAGACCAGCGTTTGATCAACGATATGCTTCCCGATGAGGATAATTCCAAAGCCACCACCTGTGTGGACAAGGCATGTGAGATATGGGAAGAAACAAAGGAACAGAAGTCGGCACAGCTTATCTTCTGTGACTTATCGACACCGAAAGGAGATGGTACATTCAATGTTTATGAGGACATTCGGGGCAAACTGATTGAAAAGGGTGTCCCACCGGAAGAAATCGCATTTATCCATGATGCCAATACGGAGAAACGGAAAGCGGAGCTGTTTGCAAAGGTAAGAAGCGGACAGGTTCGTTTTTTGTTGGGTTCTACTGCCAAAATGGGAGCCGGAACCAACGTACAGGACAGACTGATTGCATTACACCATTTGGATGTGCCCTGGCGTCCGTCTGACATTGAACAGCAGGAAGGTCGTATTTTACGACAGGGAAACATGAATGATAAGGTCAAGATTATCCGGTATGTGACGGAAGGTACCTTCGACAGCTATTCATGGCAGCTCATTGAGAACAAGCAGAAGTTTATCGGGCAGATCATGACGAGCAAGTCCCCGGTACGTTCCTGTGAGGACATCGACGAAGCGGCGCTTTCTTATGCAGAGGTCAAGGCACTTGCAACCGGAAACCCTTACATCAAGGAGAAGATGGACTTGGACATACAGGTGTCAAAGCTGAAGCTCTTAAAGGCGAACCACACAAGCCAGCGTTATCGTCTGGAGGACAATATCGCAAAGCATTACCCGATGCAGATCACAGCCTTAAAAGAAAGGCTTGAAGGGTATCGGACGGACATTCAGACCTATGCGGCGCATAAGCCTGTGGATAAGGACGCTTTTTCCATGAAGATAGGCAACCGTACCTATACGGACAAAAAGGAAGCGGGTGCGGCGTTGATTGATATGTGCCGGAGTGCCAAACAGCCAAACATGGCGGTCACAATCGGAGAATTTCAGGGATTTAAGATGAGCGTGTCCTTTGACTCGTTCTTCTCAAAGTTTACGATCAGCTTAAAAGGAAGTCTGAGCCATGAGGTGGAAATCGGAGCCGATCCGCTTGGAAATCTGCAAAGACTTTCCAATGCGTTAGAGGGAATGACCGGGAAAATGACAGACGTGGAGCAGAAGCTTTCTAACGTGGAACATCAGCTTGAAACCGCAAAGGTGGAGGTCACGAAACCTTTTGCACAGGAGCAGGAACTGGCGGAGAAGCTAGAGCGACTTGCAGAGTTAAATGCGCTTCTTAATATGGACGAAAAGGGCGATAATGCGTTGGATATGGGAGATGATGAGCCGGAGGACGAAAACGGAGAGCAGAGCGCACAGGCACAGGAGGGCGAGCCGGACAGGGCAGAAGATATACAGGCGGTGGCTGATGAACCGTTAAAGCCTGTTGCAAGTTTTCTGATGTCGGAGCGTATCGCAGAGCATGACAAGGAACGGATGTTAGCAGACGGTTCCAGAGGGCGGGTATCCGTCAAGGAGAAACTTGCCGAGATGAAGCAGAAAATTTCCGATCAGAAGATGCCGGAGAAACCGGAGACTGTAAAGAGCAAAGGAAAAGAAGAAAGTTTATAGGAGGGTGCTATGGAAGCAAACGAACCAAAGAAAGAACAGAACACAGAGGAAATGGACGTTATGAAGCAGTTCATGGAGCTTTTGGGACAGCAGGGCATGAAAGAGCAGTCACAGGACTTTATGGAGGTCTTGCAGTATATCGCCGGGATGCAGTTACAGCTTTCCGCTATGGTGGACGAACTGCAAGGAGTACGGAAGCAGCTTGAAAGGATGCAGGAGAGCCAGCCGAAAGCAGCGGAAAGTCAGCTTTTGGATAAGGTGTCATACCTTCAGGAGAAGGTAAGCAGTCTTGCAGAACGCTTATCGGAATTGAAAGACCATTTGATTGACACCGCAGCACAGGCAGTAACCGCCTTTAAGGAAAAGGGAAGGGAGGAAATGAACAGGGTTCTTCAGAAAGGAATTTCCGGTGTGCAGTCGGTGCTTTCCGGATGCCGGGAGAAGATGGTTGATGTGCTTACCAGTTATGAAAAGACCGCCAACCAGATAGACAGTATCGGGGACGAGTTCAAGCAGATAGGGAACAGCGTAGCCAACGTGGGAAGGCTCTTAACCGGAAAAGGTACAAAGGAAGTGTCGGACGAAAAAGAGGGCGTTGCCCTTACAAGGGTACTGAATATGCCTGTAAAGAAGCATATCTCAGCCTTAAAGAAACAGGTGGAGCGGATTGACGGTGCAGTAGCGAAGCTGGATAAGATCTGTGCCGGACTGGATACCGGAAAGGATAAGGAAAAAAGCAGGGTGTCCGTCAAGGAAAAGCTGTCACAGATGAAAGTGAAATCGGAACAGCAGAAGAAAGAACCGGAAAAATCAAAGACCAAGAGTCAGGAAGCAAGTTTATAAAGGTTTATGGAAAGAGCAGGTAGCAATCTATCTGCTTTTTCCTGTTATGTGGTTATCGTAAGCAGAGAAGATTAAGTGACGAGCAGAGGAAACAGGCAAGGTTGCGATGGAGAAAATCAATTCAGACGAAAACAATAGGCAAATTTAAAGTTGATAAGAATTCACCGATATATTTATTAGACTATTCAGCATTACACATCATTACAGTTACATTTCAAAGCATTATAATTGTTTCACTTGAGGATAGATGCTAAAATAAATTTTTTAAGGAAAGAGGTGGTCGTGTGATTAACATAGCAATTTGTGATGATGAAAAATACATATTAGATAAAATCAAAAAGCTGGTATTTGATTTTTTTCATAGAAAAAACGTAGAAATAACTGTTTCACAATTCGGGAGTGGTGAGGAATTACTGAGACACAACAAAAATATAGATATTCTGTTCTTAGATATTCAAATGGATGGAATAGATGGGATGGAAACTGCAAGGAAGATGCGTAGTCAAAATTATAAAGGATACCTAATTTTTATAACAGTTCTAAAGGAAATGGTGTTTCAATCCTTTGAAGTCCAGGCATATGATTATCTGGTAAAACCGATTGAAGAAGAATGCTTTGAAAAAACGATGGAGAGATTATTTTCTGCTATGCAAAATGCAAAAGACGCAAGTTTGCTTGTCCAAAAGGGATACGAGAGTAATATTATTGCCTTTGATGACATTGTTTTTTGTGAAATTATAGACAGAAAAATATATCTGCATCTAAAAACGGAGGAAGTTATTGATTACTATGACAGAATTGAAAATCTTGAAACAAAACTAGATGGGAGATTTTTTAAATGCCATAGAAGTTATTTAATTAATTTGAGCCATCTGAAAAGTTATAAAAATGGGATGGCGTATATGATAAATGACAAACAGATACCTGTATCACGCTTACGGAGCAAGGAATTTTCAAGTGTTGTTTTGAAATATATGAAGGAACGGAGAGTGTGAAAGAATGGATGGATTAGATATTTTCAATGTATATATTATGGGAAGCATTGAAATGTTGACGGTTTTTCATTTCTTTACCAGATTTCTTAAGAAAAAGGTAAAGTTTATTTATTATATATTGTTTGCCTTTCTTGGAATGACGATTATGATGTTTTTTCCAACCGGCAGTATTATGGAATTATTGGTATATGTTCTGCTGTTGATGGCAGGAGGATTTTTTATATGTAGAACATACAATATATTTGTCGGGTTATATGCAGTTGTAATGATTGAAATAATGCACTTATGCTATGGAGTTTTTAATTCGATTTCGTGTATTTTATCTCCCTTGTTTTTTCAGGAAAATCCTAAAGCGGTTAGCGTTTTATTTATGGTAATGAGCAGTATTTTAGCTCTTGTTACATCTGTTTTGTGTTATCAGGTCATAAATAAAAATTTTTCATATGATGAAAACGTTAGGGCAAAATATGTTCTTCTGATTTTAATACCGACTTTAGTGATTTTTTTGGTAAGTGAATATATTAGTTCAAATATTTATGGACATACGATTACGATACAAGCAGATGGGAGTTTACCTAGCATAAGTCCGTTTCCATTACTGTTTATACAGATATTGGGGATAGCCAGTCTGTTTTGCATCATGTTTGCGTATAAAAAATTAGTGGATAGTTTTAAATTGAGCAGAGAGCTATCTTTATTAGAACTGGAAAAACATTCTTTAAATCAGTATGTGGAAGAAGCAAAAGTACGTTATGAGAAAACAAAAGCATTTCGACATGATGTGAAAAATCATATATCTATTGTCAAAGAATTGGTACAGAATGGCGATATAGATACAGCATTGCAGTATATGAGTGATATGGAAAATTTAACAGCAGATATGTCATTTCCGGTAAGTACAAATAACCCTGTACTTGATATTTTAATTGGAAATAAGTTAGGGATAGCTAAGAGCAATCAGATAGAAGTACAATGTTCATTTATTTCTCCATATCCATGTGGAATTGCTGATATTGACTTTTGTATTATTTTTTCTAATGCATTAGATAACGCTATCTCAGCTTGTAACCGAGTGCCCCATGATAATCAGAAATATATTCACATAACAGGAAAAGTGCAAGGTGATTTTCTTTTAATTGAAATAATTAATAGCCATAGTGGGAGAGGGAGCATTCGCAGTGGGACAGGACTTGCTAACATAAAAGCAGTTGCAGAAAAATATCATGGAGCAATGGAAGTAAGAATAGATGGAGATATATTTGTTTTAAGTGTTCTTTTAATCATTCCGCAACAATCAGAAAGCATTTCACAACAAATCTGTTAAAAACAGATATATGAATGACGAATAAGAGATTGTAAAAACATTATAGTGTATTAAAGAAAAGGAGCATTCCTGTTAAGTAACAAATAACCGGTTTGCAAAAAATGAGTGCCACCCATAGAATAATGATTGTTAACTGGC